>JAAFHJ010000140.1 GCA_013298325.1 Myxococcales bacterium
GGCGTTCGCCCGCCGTGAAGACCCCGTTTCGCCCCGCGTCGTCGCTCCCCCTCGCGCTCGCGTTTGTGCTCGCCGCCGGAGCCGCCGACGCACAGGATAAGGCGAAGGTCGCCCCCGCCGTCTCTTCACCGCCAAGCGCATCGGCCAAAGGGAAGGGGGAGGCCGCCCCCAGCCCGCAAGTCTCGGTGCCGCTCACCAACGAAAAAGCCGGCCCGCGCACCGATCTCGAAGCGTCGCTCGCCGAGGTCGATGCGGCGTTAGCCCCCCTTCTCGACGAAAAGGCGGCGAAGGGCGATCGCCTCGCAGCGGCCAAGAAGGTCGAAGACCTCGGCCCCGACGCCGTACCCGCGATCGGCAAACGCCTCGCCGAGCTTCGCAAGGGGCCGACGGGGGCGGTGCACGCTGTTTTTAAGCAACTTCGGGAAGATAGCGGAAAGAAGGCTGGCGACTTGCTCGCCGCCGTCCTCGACCTGCCGAAGACCGACGGGCCCGGCGCAAAGACCACGCTCGCGACGGTCGCCCTCGCCCGCGCCCTCGTAAAAGGGCAATCGGTGCAAGGTGCACGCGAGTGGGCGCAGCTCGCTGGCGACCACGACGGCCTGTTTCGCCCAGAACTGACCCGCCAGACGAAGGCCTTTGGCGAACCGGCCATTCCGGCGCTGATGGAGGCGCGCAAGACGGCGGTAAGCGCGGAAGCGAAGCGGTGGGCCGCCCTCCAACTCGATGCCCTTGGCAAGCGTACGCCCGGCGAAGCGGTCCAGGTCGCGAGCCCGGATGTCCTCGCCGAGGTCCTCGCCGCCTTTGGAAAAACGAAAGATAACGACGCGATCGCCGTCATCGTCTCTTTCGTGAACACCGACCGCACCCAGGTCCGCACCGCGGCCCGCGCCGCCTTGGCGACCTTCGGCGGCGACGCGATTTGGAAACTCCGTGAGGCCTACACGAATCTCGTCGGCAAGCAGCCGCCGGAGACGTGGGGGGCCGAGCAGGTCGCGAAGGAGCTCTACGCGAGCTTCGACAAGGTGCGACTTGAAGAGGTCCTCAAGCAGCTCGATGAAGGGCTCGCCAAGGAAAAAGCTGGCGATCACGAAGGGGCGGTCGCTCTGTTCGATGGCGTCCTCGCGCGCCAGCCGCTCCTCGATCGCCGCACGGAGACGGTCGCCGCCTACGTGGCGCGCGCCCAACAGATCGAAGACGAGAAACCGGCGGAGGCGCTTGCCCTCTACCGGAAGGCCCGCGCCCTCGATCCCGACGGGCCACGCGCTGGCGTCGTCGGCGGCGCGATCGCCTTCCTCGAAGGGAAACAGGGGCTTGCCCGTGGCATCGCCGATTCGGCCGCCTTCAAGCATGCCCTCGAACTCGACCCCGGCCATCCGAAGGCGCGCGCCGAACTCGACCGCCTCGAAGCCGATCTCGAAGAGAAGCAGGCCCGAATTCGCCGGTTCGCCGCTGGCGGTGCCATCCTCGCCGTCGCGATTGCCCTATTGATTTTCTTCGGCGGTTCGAAGTCTACGCCGCGCCCGAAGGGGCCAAAGACCGACGTTCCGCTCCGCGACGGCGCCTGATACCTTCGTCTGTGCTCGCCGTTTTCTCACCCGCCTCCGGCCGTTCTGGGCGGACGCGCAGGTAGAACGAACGTACTGAATTCAGTCAAGAATCGCGAACTCGTAGAACTCGCCCGTGTAGCCGCGCCAGCGGACGTCGACGTGATCGACGCGAGCTGCCGAGGGGCCGTGGTAGGACCAGCTCGACAGTTCTTTGACCGCCTCTTCTTCCCCTTCGGCGAGCATCTCAATGCTGCCATCGGTCCGATTTTTCACCCAACCGGTGAGGCCGAGTCTCCGGGCTTCCCGCTGGGTCGCCGCGCGAAAGAAGACCCCCTGAACGCGACCGCGGACGACGAGGTGGACACGCTTGTTCGCCATGACGAAAATTTCCAGTAACAGAGCGCTCGATGACGCTGCAAGCGACCTTGGCCGGCGTCGGCCTCTTCACCGGGGAAACATGCACTGTGCACGTACGTGCGAGCGGCGGGGCGCCCGTTTCTCTGAGTGTGGCCGGCGGTGAGGCGTTCCCCCTTTCCGCATTGTCGCTCGCGCGAACGGTCCTCTCCACCGGCGTGCGCCTCCCGACCGGGGCGACCGTGCTTACCGTGGAGCACCTGTTTGCAGCGCTCGCCGGCCTCGGGATCCGGACTGGGGTAACGCTCGACGTCGTCGGCCCTGAAATCCCGCTCATCGACGGCTGCGCCCGCGCCTTCGTGACGGCGCTCCTCCCGTTCGCCGGCCCGCGTCCATCGAGGCCTTCCGTACGGGTCGCGCGCCTGGCGACGCTCGCCATCGACGACAGTCTCTATCGGTTTTCGCCGGGCGATTCTGTCGTTGTTTCGGTCTCTTTTCAATCCTCAAATCCTGCCATCGTTTCCGACGCGCGCTGGGAGGGGAGCCCCCACCACTTTCGGACCCGGATCGCTGGCGCACGGACGTTTGCCACCCAGGAAGATCTTGAAAAGTATGCCGCTCGCGGCGTGCGGGCGACGCTCTCCCCCGAGCATCTGGTGGTAATCGGGCTCGAACGGCTCTTTTCTGCTGGAGAGCCGGCGACCGCTGACGAGCCGGCGCGGCACAAGCTTCTCGATTTGATCGGCGACCTTTACCTGCATGGCGGCCCCTTCGAAGGGGCGATTCATGCGACGCGACCGGGCCACGCGCGCACCCATGAAGCGATCCTGCGCGCCTTTCGCGAGGGGATTCTGCTTCCGCGGTGACCCGGAAGTGTGATGGATCGCTTTCGCAATGAAGGCACTCCGCTACCTCGGTCCTAAGCAGGCACTCGCGCTCCAAGAGGTCCCCGTCCCTGAGCCGAAAGCGGGCGAAGTTCGCGTGAAAGTCGCGGCGAGCGGCCTCTGC
This sequence comes from Myxococcales bacterium, assembly GCA_013298325.1. Taxonomy (GTDB): domain Bacteria; phylum Myxococcota_A; class Polyangia; order Polyangiales; family Polyangiaceae; genus JAAFHJ01. The sequence goes on from JAAFHJ010000140.1 coordinate 2,910, forward strand.
CACACCGAGCTCCACTTCCAGAGCGGGCTGCTGGATATCGGCGTTCATGGCGTCACGATGGGCCATGAAGCGGTCGGTCACATCGACGCCGTCGGTCCGGGAGTCGACGGCGCCCGCATCGGTGAACGCGTCATTGTTTATTACTATTTCGGCTGTGGGGTCTGCGAAGCGTGCCGCCGTGGTGACGAACAAATCTGCGCGGCCCCCCGCGCCCAATTCGGCTTTGTCAGCGATGGCGGTGACGCCGAATACCTCACCTGCCCGGCACGCAACGCCGTCGTGCTCCCCGCCGGGATCTCCGACGTCGAAGCGGCCCCGATCGGCTGCGCGGTCACGACGGCGGTCCACGCGTCGAAGCTCGCCGAGGCCCAGCCCGAGGAGTGGGTCGTTGTCTACGGCATCGGCGGCGTCGGTCTCGCGCTCGTTCAGCTCGCAAAGAGCCGCGGTCAGCGCGTGATCGCCATCGGCCGCGATCCGCGAAAGCTCGCCCTCGCGAAGGAACTTGGTGCAGAGTACACGCTGTCGCCCATAGGCATCGATGTCGCCACTACCGTCGGGAGCCGCGTCGACTCGATCGCCCCCGTCCCCGATCTCCCGACGCGTATCAAGGCGCTCACGGGCGGCGGCGCCGACGTCATTTACGAGTGCGTCGGCAGCCGCGAGACGATGGACACGGCGCTCGCATCTCTCGGAAAACGTGGGCGTCTTGTCATGATCGGCTACTCGGAGGCCAGCCTCACCGTCCACCCGATCCAGCTCATCGTCCACGAGCAGAAGGTCCTCGGCTCCGTCGGCGCTACCCTCCAAGACCTCCACGAAGCCATCGATCTCGTCGCGCGCGGTGTCGTTCGCAACCCGATCGCGCGCACCGTGAAGCTCGAGGCCCACGAGGAGGCGCTCGCCGCCCTCGCCGCCGGAGACGTCGTCGGGAAGATCGTCTTCGTTCCGTGACGCTACGGGCGTCTCCGCCCGCAGGGCCCGTCCGTTCGCGACCGCCAGCAAATTCCCTGGCGGAGGCGTCGCGAGAGACGGCGGGCCCATTTCACCAGAGACCCGGACCGCAGCGATTCATCGGGCTTATCGCCCCTTCGAGCGCTGTTTTTTTCCTGCTCGCCATCACCTTTTGGAGCGCCCCCGCCGGTGCCGCATCGAGCGACCCGACGGAGCCGATCCATCCGGCCAACGCGTCCGCCACCCTCCACGGTCGCCCCGAACTTGGGGTAGCCGTCGCGGGAGGTGTCGGCGTGGGGCGTTTCGGCGGAGGGCTAAGACCGCTCGCCCAGGCCCGCCTCGCCGTCGAAGTGCCGCTGCGTCCCCTCCCGATTTACCTCGGTTTTTCCTACGCGGGGGGGCTCGGCGCCGCCGATGGACTCGCCCCGCGACCGGTCACCGGCGCGATCGCGGTCGGCGGTCGTGCCGCGTGGGGATCGGCGATGGGCTTCGCCTTTGGGGGCGGTTTCGATGTGCTCGTCCCGACGCGCCTCCGCGGCGACGATCGCTTCCGCGATGCCGATCCGGTCGGGCCCCTCGCGATTCGTTCGGCTTATCGGGGGGCCGCCGACCGCGTTGCCACGTTCGCCGGTCCGGAAGCCGATGCCTTCTGGCCGCGCGGCGTCGTCTTTCGCCCCTCCGTCGACCTTCGCCTCGTCACCGGCCGTTTCGTCTTTCAGGCCCGCGAAGCGATCGGCCTCGCGATCGACGCCCGCGCCCCCTTCGGGACCGACGCCCAGAGCCGAATCACCGCCAGTTTGACGCTCTACGGCGCCTATCGGCTCGGTTCCGCGCTCGCGATCGACCTTGAAACCGCTGAATTTTACCTCGTAAGCGGCACCGAAACTACCGAAGACGGCCGCCGCGCCCGTTTCCTCGTCACCCCCGGTCTCCGCTTCCTCGCGCTCCGTGGAACGCCGACCCTCGGCTTCCCGATCGCCCCCCGTCCGACCGCCGACGACGCCCAGGCGGCCTTCGGCGTGAAGGCGGGGATGACCTTCGTCTTTTAGCCCCCCCGAATCGCCCATCGGGCGCGCTTGAAAGGTGACCTCCGGTTGCGCATGGAGGTACCCTGCGGCCCCCTCGCGCCGGCTTTGAATCGCTGGCTTCGGTACCGCCCTTCGGGGAGGTTTCGAATGCATCGCCTGACCATGTACCGCTCGACGCGGTGCGCGCCGGGCGGCCGTGGTCGCGGGGCTCTGAGGCCATCATGGAGAGCACGCCCGAGACCACGCCCCTCTTCTCTTTCGACGAGCCGCTCGACAAGCTCGATGACGTCCTCGTCTCGATGTTGACGGTGCACTCGGAGCTCGGTTCCGCCGATCCTGCGCAGGAGCGAGGCGAAACTCGGGGCCTCGACGACGACACATGGGAGCGCCTCTACGCGGCCGCGGACCGTGATGGCAAACAGGCAGAATTGCTAAAGCTTTTTGATGGCCTCTCCGTCAATAAGCGCGTCAAGGCGCTTTCGACGCTCGCCCAGGCCGAGGCGTTCCTTCGTGCCGCCCACTACGGGCGTCGGTCTGGCCAGGACGACAACCTCGTCCGCAAGAACCTCGAGCGCGCCGTCCAGGCCGACTCTTCCGTGTATTCCGCATGGGATGCCTTGGCCGAAGTCATGGTCGCCGAGCGCCCCCGATTCCTCGAAATGATCCTCGCCGCTGCGACGAAGCGCGCCGAGATCAAAAGCCCGCTGTTCCTCCGTGCCCGCCACGCGCTCCCCGAAGAGGGGGTCCCCGATCCGCTGCGTTTCAAGGTGCTTGGCCCCTACGTCGCCGAGCACCCCGAGGACGAAGCGGCGTTTGCCGATCTCGATGGCGCCCTCACGCGCATGGGCCGCTTCTCGGACCTCGCCGCCCTCCGCGAGCAGAAGCTCGCCGCCGAGACCGACCCTGCCCGAAGGATTCCGCTGATCGAGGCGCTCCTCGATGTCTACGCGGAGCGCCTCCGCGACGCCTCGAAGGCGCTTGGCCACGCAGAGGCGCTCGTCGCCCTCGACCCGAACCATCCGGGGGCGATCGCGCTCCTCCGCCGCACCTCCCAGCAGAAGCCGCTCGCCGCTCGCGCTGCGGAAGCTCTTGCACTTGCTGCAAATTTGCGCGGTGACGTCGGCGAAGAAGAGCAGATGTACGGCGTCCTCCTCGAGACCGTCCGCGGCCCGAAGCGCAAGGAGATCTTGGAAAAGGTCTACGCGCTGAAGGTCAACCGCGGCGACGGCCGTGGCGCCCGCGAAGCACTTGAAGGGTCGCTCGCCATCGAGCCGGCCGACGACGCAGTGCGTGCACTCTACAAAGATGCCGTGCGTGCCGAGGGGATCCTCGCCGATGGCGCCAAGTACCTGGTCAAGGTCTCGACGGCGGCGAAAGAACCCGATGGAAAGGCGCGTGTCTCCCTCGATGCCGCCGAACTTCTTCGCGAAGCGGGGGAAGTCCGCCGTGCCAAGCAGAACCTGACCTCGCTGTTTGGCGCCGACGCGATCTCCGACGACACCAAGGGGAAGATCGCCTGGCAGCTCGTCCTTGTCGCCGAAGCCGAGAATGACGGCGCAGCCCTAGCCGACGCCCTTGCGAAGGTTTTTACCTTTGAGACCGACCCGGAGCGCCGCGCCGAGGCCGGTCTTCGGGCGGCCGAAATGGCGTTTGCCGAGGGGGACTTCGACCGCGCCGCCGATGCATTTTCCAAGCTCGAAAGCTCTGCCCACGGCGTCTACGCCATGGCGAAGCTTGCGGAGATTGCCGAGGGGCGTGAGGACTGGCTCGGCCTCGCCGATGCCTACGGGCGGCGGGCCGCGCTGACGGCGGAAGTCGAAGATAAAAAAGCGCTTTTGCTCGCCCGTGGCTCGGTGCTCGCCGAGCGTCTTCAGGACGCCCCCAAGGCAGCAGCTGCCTACGGCGAATACGTCGATGCCTTTGGCGCCGACCGCGGCGTTCTGGACGCGATCTTGGCGATGGCGCCGCCTGGCGAAGAGCGACTCAAATACGGATTGCTCCGGATCTCAGTCGCCATTCCCGAGGAGATCCGCGCCATCCGTCTCAGTGTCGGGGCCGATCATGTCGCGCTCCCCGGCACCGGCGCGTCGACCGGCGACGTGGCGGCGACCATCGCCGAAGAGCTCCTCGCCGAGCACACCGACGAAGAGGTCCTTGCGTTTGCCGAGTCGGTCCTCGCCATCGAGCCGGAGAGCCCCCGCGTGGCTTCCGAGGACGGTTCCTTCGCGGTGTCGGCCCGTTCGCGCGTCGCTGGCGCCCTCGAACCGGTGTATCTTGCACAGAATGAGATTCAGCGGGCCGTCGACGCGATCCGTCTCCAATCGGCCGACGCCACCGATCCGACGACCCGCGAGTTTCACGCGGCCCGTGCCGCCCAGATCGCCGAAGAGCGGATGCCGGAACTCTGGCCGTCGCTGGTCGCGGAAGCACTTGTTTTTGCACTAAATGACAGTGCAGTCGCCGAGGACCCGGAGGCGACCGTCGCCCGCGATGGCGGCGCCACCAGCCCCCGCGAAGCCGACGCGGGCCGTTGGCTCACGACCCTGCGCACCGCCACCGAAGGGCTCGACCCGGCGAGCCGCCAGGGGATCTGGTCGTGGGTTGCCGAAGGGCGCGAGGCGGTCTCGGCGGTCCACAGCGAGGTCCTCCGCGAAGCGGCCGCCGGCGATGCGGTCCTCGGCGAGGCGGAAAAGGCGGCCGGCGCGCTTTCGCGGGTTGCGGCGAGCCCCTTCGGCGAGCCTCGCGACGTCGACGCACTTGATGCGGTCTACATCGATCTTGCCGGCCGCAGCGAAGGCGACGGAGATGCGCGCGCCTGGACGGAGGCGCGGGTCGCCGCCCGTTCGAGCTGGGCATCGTCGCCGCAAGGGGCGGAATCGGCCAAGCAGCGTCTCGTAGAAGCGGCTGATATTGCTGAAAATGAGCTTCAGGAGCCGGCCCAAGCTGCCGACCTGTGGGCGCGGGCAGGGGCCATCGAGCCGGACGACGACGTCGTCCTCGAAGCGGAGCTCCGTTGCCGAGAAGCAGCCGGCGACGACGACGGCATTTTCGCAATGATGGCAGCGCGCATTGCCGCGGGCGCCGCCGACGCGCCCCGCACTCGTGACCTCCAAATCCGCGAACTCGAACTCGCCGCCGACAAGGGGCGCGGACCGCTTTTTGAAGCGAAGGCGCTCGCCTTCTTGGGGGCGTGGTCCCCGAGCGGGGAAGACCTCGATCGCCTCGCAGACCAGGCGGAACGGGCCCCTTCGGCGAAGATCCTTCGAACGGTGACCGCCCAGGCAGCCAGCACCGCCGACGACCCGGAACGGAAGGCGCGTTCCTTCTACCGACTCGGTCTTCTTGCCGAAGAAGATCGGGATGTTGGCGCCGCTGCGACCCACTATCTTGAGAGCTACGAGCTCGCCGCTGCGGTCCCCGTTGCGGCCGGTTCCGAAGTGGCAGAGTCCCGAAAAATTGCCGCGCGCGCCCTCGGGCGTGCCCATGCGCTCGGAGCCACCAGCGACGCGGAAGAAGAGGCGCTCGCGACGCTCCTCGAAGCGAACGGCGATCCAAAGGGGGCCCGGCTCGTCCTCGAAGCGCGCGCCAAAGGGAAGCCGGCCTCCGTCGCCCGCGGCCACCTTGTGCGTGCCGCCGCGCTGGCGCGGACCCAAGAAGATAACGCCTTCGCCGCCTTCACCGCCGCCCAAGCGGCCCTCACTGTTGCCCCCGCCGACGCCGAAGCGCTCGCCTGGTACACCGACGCCGCCGAGACCGAGCGCGCCCTGGAAGGGGCAAATTTCCTCGCGCAAGAACGCCGTCGCTCCTCGGACGCTGCCGAGCGCCGCCGCCTCACGATCGCCGAAGCAGAACTGCGCGGCCGCCTCGCCGAGACCCGCGCCGTTTCACTTGCACTCTACAAGGACCTTGTCGACGCGCCGAGCGCCCGCGATGAGGCCGACGACGAGGCTGTAGTCGCCGCCTATGCGGCCGTCGTCGCCGTCGCCTTTGAGGCCCAGGACGCGTCCGTTAAGCCGTACCTCCGCTACCTCGCCCTCGCCCAAATCGCGCGCGCCACCGGCGATGCCGTCGTCCCCGCCCTCCGGTCGCTTGCTCGCGCCGACGAGGCCGATGCGGCAGCCCTCGGCCTCGCCTCCTGGCAGAAGGTCCTCGATGCGGCACCGGGCGACGCGGAGGCACTCACCCACATCGCTGATCTTGCAGCGAAAACGGGCGACGCCGACGGAAGCGAACTTGCCTACGAAGAGCTTTGGACCGTCGCCGATGGTGCCGACGGGAAGGCGACTGCCGCCCGCGACGCGACCCGAACCCTCCTCGCGCTTGGCCGAGGTGACGCCGCCGTTGGCTTCGCCGAGCGTGCCTTCGCCGAAGCACCCCTCGCTCCGGCGACCCAAGAGGCGCTTGCCGCGCTCCTAGCCGACGAAACGACCAAAGGGGCTGCCGCAAAACTCGTCGCTGCCGCCCTCGCTGGGTTGGAAGCCTCTGGGGCTGATGTCGGATTGATTCATGCGGTTGAAGAGCGTTTGATCGTCGCCCTCGAACCGGGGGTGCTCGACGCGGCAACGATGCTTCACCGTGTCGTCGGTTGGGTCGCCCGCGAGAAGGAACGCGGGCTCGCGGAAGGTCTCGCCGCCGCCCTTCGTGGAGCGACGCTCTTCCCGCGGGAAGACGAAATTCTCA
>JAAFHJ010000141.1 GCA_013298325.1 Myxococcales bacterium
GTCCAGATTCGCCTCGAGGAGCACGAGCGCTTCCCGGCCGCTCGGTGCAACGAAAGGGCGACCGAGAACGGCGCGCAGGAGATTCGGCCGGTCCTGAAGCGACGCGGTGCCGGCGCCAAATCCGGTGCATTCCACATGCATCGGCGGCCACGTTTCTGCGGGGGACGCGTGCGCGCCGACAATGGCGGCCCCGGTCGGCGTAACAAACTCAAACGGAAGTCCGCCGTCGACGACGGGGAACCCCTGAAGGCACTCAAGGACGGCCGGTGCCGGAAGGGGGATCCGCCCGTGGGCCGCTCGTACGAAGCCACGACCGACGGGCAGCGGAGAAACCACAACGGTTGCACCGAGGTAGGCCAGCGCCGCTGACGACGCGACGATGTCGACAATCGCATCGACGGCGCCGACTTCGTGGAAATGAACCTCATCGATCGATGTACGATGCACCTTTGCTTCGGCGGCGGCAAGCCGGCGGAACGTCGCGAGCGCATACCCTTTTGCCGTCGGCTCAAGGCGGCTCCCCTCCAAGAGCTCGCGAATCGTCCGCCAGTCGCGGTGGGGCGGGTCGGCGTCGACATGGACCTCAAACGAGGTGCCAACGATCGCGTGGCGTTCGCGATGGCCGAAATGGACGTGAAAGCCGGTGAGTCCGAGGTCTGCGAGCGCGTGTTCAATGGCCGAAGGGGGAACGCCGAGGTCGACCAAGGCGGCGACGATCATGTCTCCGGCGAGTCCGCTCGGGGCATCCAAGTAGAGGATCTTTCCGCGTCCAGCGCCCGGCGGGAGGTCGCTCCGCCGAACCGCATCGGAAGAAATGTCGGCCGCGCCGGCATCATGTTCATGGGAATGACCGTGGTCATGTTCATGGGAATGACCGTGGTCATGTTCATGGGAATGGCCGTGGTCATGTTCATGGGAATGGCCGTGGTCATGTTCATGGGAATGACCGTGGTCATGTTCATGGGAATGACCGTGATCGTGATCGTGGTCGTGGTCGTGATCGTGGCTCATACGCGCCCCTCCGCACCGCGGGCTGCCGCCCGGAGCATTCGAGCAACCGCAAATGCGGCGCCAAATCCGTTGTCGATGTTCGTCACGGTGACCCCAGAAGCGCAGCTCGTAAGCATACCGCAAAGAGCTGCAATTCCTCCGAAAGCGGCCCCGTAGCCGACGGAGGTCGGTACCGCGATGATCGGAACGTCGACGAGGCCGCCGACGACCGATGGGAGCGCGCCTTCCATGCCGGCGACGACGATCAATGCATCTTTCTTGCGTAAGTCATCCACGCGATGAAGGAGCCGGTGAAGGCCAGCAACTCCGACATCGTAGATGCGGTCAAAGGCGATTCCGAAGGCGTGAAGCGTCTCCGCGCATTCCTCGGCGACAAACATGTCGCTCGTCCCAGCGGCCAAAATGGCAACGTTTCCAGGAATTTGCCGGCGGTTCACTCCAAGCTCGACGAGGACGCGCGCCTCTGCGTGATAGGTCAGCGTCGGCACCGTGGCGACGACTGCGGCACCTTTGTCCGCGTCGACGCGCGTGACAAGTACGGTGTCGCCGCGCCCACGAAGGACGTTTGCAATCGCCGCGATCTGGGCGACCGACTTCCCTTCCCCGAAGACCACCTCCGGCTGCCCCTGGCGGCTCGCGCGTGCGGTATCGACGACTGCGAAGCCGAGGTCGGCCTCGCCGAGCCCCTTGGTCAACATTTTTAGCGCCCCATCGACGGGTGCGGTGCCGGCGCGAACAGCTTCTAAAAGTGCGCGGAGTTCAAGATCGTCCATCACCGAGGGCGACTATCGACTTTCGCCGCGGGGCGCAGCTGGATTCGTTCATCTTCCCGGCAGCGCCGTTTCCGAGTAGCCAACTCGGCGATGTCACTCTCCGCTTTTGGGCGCTCCGCCCTCATCGCCGCCTTCCTTCTACTTTCCGCATGCTCAAAGAAAGAGCCAGACCGCTGGACCGAGGCCGAAAAGACCGTCGCCACGGCGACCACTCCGGCCACTCCGCCTGCCGCAAAGCCGGAGACCGGTAGCTTTAATACGTTTTTCCCCGCCGACGGGACCGAGGGCCTCAAACGCGTATTCATCGCAGACAAGCCTGGCTACGCCGAAGCATCGTACGGAGACGACTTCGTTTCTGTTTCCGTCACCGTCGCAGACGAGGCCGCAAAAAAGAAGTTTGCCGACGCCAAGGAAACCATCAAGAATTTCCCCGTCACGACGTTCGGAAAGAACCAGACGATCGCGCTCGCGGGTGGAAAATACCAAGTAAAGGTAACGTCAAAACGCGCCGAAGACGCCGAACGTCGGAAGTGGCTCTCGCGCATGGATCTCGCCGGTATCGCCGCCGTTCCCACGCCCTGAGTCGCGTCTTCACCTCATTCTTTCCATTTACTATTTAGGAGATTTCCATGTCTGAATCGATCGTCCGCCTGCTCGAAGCGTTGCCCGAAACGAGCCTCACCACCCGCGCCCTCGATGCGGTTGATGCCATTGTCCCGGGAACCTGGACAAACATCACGTCGTTCCGGGGACTTATTGAGGACGAAACCGGCGAAAGCGACGAAGCGGTCATTCAAGCCATTGGGGAGAAGGCAATTGCGCTGTTCGCCGATCCCGACACCGGCTTTCAGCGGGCCGTGACGCTCTACTCAGCCGTCGATAGCGGCGCGACCGTCGCCGGACTCGCATCGCTGGCCGGAAAGTTGGCGGAAGACGTCTCTTGGCTCTCCTTCCTCGACGGGGTGACTCCGAAGCCGGAAACCGCCCAAGCGATCGATGCCGCCCTGAAGCTTGCCGCGGAAGTTGCCGCGTTTGTAGCGACGCAAGGCTTGCCGGGCGATGGCGTTGGCGACTTCGCCGCTTCCGTCATGCACGCCGCGAAAGAAGACAAAATTCGACTGACGGCGTGGGTCCTCTACGACGGCATCCTCCCGCTCGGTCCCGACTTCCTCTCCCACGCCATTGACGCCGTCACTGGCGGATTTGCGTCGCTTGAGGAATCCCCTCTTTACCAAAAGGTGAAGGGTTTTCTCCCGGGGAGCGGCGAGGAAGAGCAACGCGGGCACCTTCTCGGCGTGCTCACGGCGTCGGCGCCGTGGATTGGCGAGATCACCCAGCGGCCGGAGGCGTCCCAGGCGGGGATCGCCGATCGCGTGAAGGGATTCCTCGACGGCGCGGAGGGGAAACTCGACTACGCGGCATCGATCCTCGACCTTTCGACGAATATCTTCGAGCATACCGGCATTCAGACGGTGGCCCGCCGCTGCATTCGTCGCGCGTACGCCGAGGTTTGAGTAAGGATGCCGGTCTTCCTCGCACCGCTCTTCGCGCTCTTCACGGGTGCGCTTTTCGCCTGGGTTGGTCGCGACGGGACGACGCGGGATCGCGCGCGTGAGCGGCGCGCGATCCTCGTGGCCGGCGGTTACTCATTGCTAGTTTTTGTACCTGCTCTATCGTGGTTTCTCGCATTTTACGGGGACTGGTCATACTTGTACCTGGTCTCGGCCGACCGCGTCCCTGGGGCCGTCGACGCCATGCTCGTCGGCGCCGCAGCGCTCCTCATCCCGGGTGTGACGTTCGCGCTGGTCGGCCGACGGGCGAGCGCCCACGACCTCGTCCCGCGGGTCGTCGTCGCAAGCGGCACCCTCTTTTTGCTGGCGTTCGGTCTCGCGTGGCGGCGCGTGGCGATACATGCAACCTACACGCAGTTCCACGGCGATTTCGGACGGACGCGAATCGCCGGGACGCCGCTTGGGGCGACGTTCGTCCTTGCTGTTCTCATCCTCGCCGCCGGATTGATGCATGGCACCCGCATTCTCCGCCCGGAAGTGGACCGGCTTCTTGTGGGGCTCTTCCGGCGGGATCGCCAGGCTCGCCCGGCGCCAACGCCGGCAGAGGCACCGGCGCCAAGCGTCCGCGGCGGGTCGACCGGTGAGCCCCGCTCGGAAGCCGTTCGTCCGCGAGCGCGCAAGTAGGCCGCACCGATCCGGGTATGACGCCCCTCGACAATTCGGGGCGCTTTCGCTACACGCCCAGAGCCATGCTTCACAAGGGATCGCTCTTCGTTCTCGCCGGCTTGCCGTTGATTCTCGCTGGCGTCGTCGGCTTGAAGGTTTCCGGCCTCGATGTCTGCTGGGTCCTCATCGCGCTCGGCGCGGTGACGGGCGTCGCCGGCGGCGTACAGCTCTCGTTGCCGGTCGCGAAGTAGGCGCAGCATGAAGCCGTCCGACGAGGCGGTCGTCGCTTCCCAGCACACGTTGGCCGCCCTTGTTCGGGCGGTCGAGCTTCGCGTCCGGGGTCAGCGCGTCGTCGTCGAGCGGCTCGTGGTCACACTTGCGGCGGGTGGACACGCATTGGTCGAAGGGGTGCCGGGGCTCGCAAAAACGCTCACGGTCCGCACCCTGGCAGATGCGATCGGCGCCCGTTTTTCGCGCGTGCAGTTTACACCGGATCTCCTTCCGGCCGACATTCTCGGGACACAGATCTTTCATCCCCAACGGGGCGAGTTCACCGTCCGCGAAGGGCCGATTTTCGCGGAAATCGTGCTCGCCGACGAGGTAAACCGAGCTCCCGCGAAGGTGCAGAGCGCGCTTCTCGAAGCGATGGAAGAACGCCAAGTTACGCTGGGAGATGGCACGCATCCCCTCCCTTCGCCCTTCTTCGTGCTCGCCACCCAAAACCCGGTCGAGCACGAGGGGACACATCCGCTCCCCGATGCGCAGCTCGATCGCTTTCTGATGCGGCTCCGAATCGATTACCCCTCTCGTGACGACGAACGGACGCTCCTCGATGGCGATGACGTGCGGACGACGGTGGTGACGCCGGTCTGTACCCCCGCGGAAATGTTGGAGCTTCAGGCGACGGTTCCCCGTGTCCACGCCGAAGACTCGGTGAAGGACTACATCGTCGACCTGGTCCGCGCGACGCGCGAAGCGGCCGCGAAGGGGCGAACGAAGTGGATTGAGCAGGGGGCCTCCCCACGGGCGACGTTGGCGCTGCTTCGCGCCGCGCGAGCCCAAGCGCTCCTACGCGGTCGCGGATTTGTCACGCCGGATGACGTGCGAGCCCTCGCCGTCCCCGTCCTCGGCCACCGCATTGTCCGGACCTACGAGGCGGAAGCGGAGGGGCTCGATGCCGACGGAATCATTGCGAAGCTTCTCGCCACCGTCCCGGTCCCTTAGTCCGGTGGCAACGCTCCTTCCGCCCCACGCGCCGCTGACGCTCAAGGCGCGACCGCTGCGGAAAAGAACCGGGGGCGCTCGCGCAGGAGCCCACGTCGCAATGGCACGGGGGCGTGGTCTGGTCTTTGACGAAGTACGTGCCTACGTCCCCGGGGACGACCCACGCCGCCTCGATGGGAACGTGACCGCCCGGAGCGGCGTCCCCCACATCAAGGTATTTTCAGAAGAAAAAGAGCGCCCGATCCACCTGGTTGTCGATCTCGGCCCGGGGACGCTTGCCGGATTTCCCGACAGTCCGCTGGCGACGACGATTGCGCAGGGGGCGGCGATGCTTGGAAAAGCAGCATTTTCCGACGGAGATCGCATCACTCTCCACCTGCTTCGTCGGTCCCCCGCGGCGCCGCGGCGCTTTCACACGTTGCAGCGCCTGCTCGACGCCCTCGCCCTCGCCCTGCGTACCCCGGAACTCCCCGTGGATCGCGAAGGGCCTTTTTTTAGTGAAAATAAAACCTTACATTGGTTCGCTTCGTGGCTCCAGCGCCTGTCTACTGGTAGGCGCGAGCAGCCGCGCGCGCCGGAACCGCTTACGCTCGCCCATCACCTATTTCGAGTGCGACGAAGCGTGCGGCGGGGCGAAACGGTATTTGTATTTTCTCCGTTCTTTGGCGACGACGACTGGATCCAACCGCTCTCGTTGATCGCATCGAGTGCAGATCTCCTCGTTTTTCCTACCTTTCAACGGGGCGAACGGGCGGCTCCCGCGCTAGACGTCCACGCGCTCCGCGACGTGTTTACCGGCGAGCGCGTCGTCCTTGATGGGGCCGATCGCGCGCTCCGCGAGCGCACGATTGCCCGCGAGGAGTTCCGGCAGGAGGCGATCCTCGCCGCCCTACGCAGCCGGGGCCTCCCGACGATTCCGCTCCCGGCCGACGACGGCCCCGAGGCGACCCTGCGCCGTCACTTTTCGAAGCGGGCACGGTGATGCTCGCGACCGCAGCCCTCCTCTTTGGCCTCCTCGATGCCCCAGCCGCCACCTCACACGTAGGCGGAGGCAGCTGCACCCCCCATGCGCCGCGCGGCGTAACGTTGCCGGCGGTCGTCCTTTCCGCCGCCGAAAACCCGGGAAAGCCGGTCGCTGCGGGCACCGCGGTTCGCTTCGTCGCTGCGATCAAAGACCCCTCACGCGACGCCGCGATGACGGCGCTCGCGATCGATCGTTCGACGGCAGCCCGCGGAGCGCGGGTGGAAGATCTGACGGCCGCATCGATGGCGGTTGTCGCGAGCTCGGAGCCGGTCCCGGGTCGAAAAGCAGACGCCGCCTTCGACCCTGCGGCGATCACGCTCGTCGCCCTTCCGCGAACGGCGGGCGAGTCGACGCTGACCATCCCTCCGATCGCCGTCGACGTGACGCTTCCGGAAGGCGTCCACGGCGTTGCCTGCACCGCGCCACTGCCGTGGAAGGTCAGCGACCCGACGACCGGCGCCAGTAGACCTCAATTTCGTTCACTCTTTCTCGAAGGGCGCATCCACGACGGAACGCCGCTCGGCTACCTTGCCCTCTTCGTCGGGACGGCGGTCGGCGCCATGTTTGCGGCGCGCGGCGGTCGCCGAGCGGGCACATCCATGCATATTGCATCCAAGCCGGCGACACTCCGGGAAGCTCTCATCGAGCTAGCGCGGCGCCTCGCAACCGCCTCCGATCGCGACGCGCTCATGGCCGTCGCAAGTGCCCTCTCAGAGACGCCTCGCGCCGCCGTTCGCCGCTACTTCCGCACAGATATTGCTCATACTTTTCGAGAACTTGCAGTAGTTGCCCGCGAAAAAGATGCGCCCGTCACCGCGACCGCGCTCGACGTGTGTGCCGAGGCAGAAGATGAAGCGCGCTTTGCCGGCGCCGGCGACGAAGACGAGCTCCGGGCGGCGACCGCCGCTCTCTTGGCGGCGACGGAAGCACTCGTTGCGTGCGTCGAGCCGCTTCCCGAAGGCGAAAGCGCCCCCGCGTCCCAAACGGAGCGTGCATAATGCATGCATATGGCCGGCGTTTTCTCGGTCCGCTGATCGCGCTTGTCGCGTTTGCGGTGCTCGGCGTTGCGGTCGCCGTCGCCGCCGATCCGCGACTTCTGCACGCGCTTCGTGGCGAAGGGCACTATGTGCATCCTGCACGCTTATGGGTTGCCCTCCTCGCACTTCCGCTCCTACCGGCGGCCGTCCAGGCCCTTGCGCGCTCGCTGCCGGAGCGCCCTTTTGTCGGCGTTGCGCGCGCGTCGGGTCTTGGCGAGGCGCCCCCCTCGTTGTTCCCGCGTTTCGCCGGCTTTCGGGCACAGATCGTCGCCCTCTTGCCGCCGATGCTCGCGGCGACGCTGGTCCCATTGTCGCTGGCGTTCGCTGAGCCAGAAGGCCACCTGGGAGATGTGTTTGATGAGACTGCTGGCGTCGACATTCTCGTTTGCTTGGATCTTTCGGAATCGATGCAAGCGGCGTTTGTCCTCCCGGGGACGAAGCCGGAGGATCCAAAAAATCCGGGCCGAACTCCACTCCCAACGCGTCTCGATGTTGCAAAGGAGCAGCTTGCGGCGTTCCTGGAAAAACGTCCCGATGATCGCATCGGCCTCCTCGTCTTTGGCCGCTCCGCTTGGCTTGCCGCGCCACCGACTGCCGACAAAACTCTACTTATCCAAAGACTTCGAGCCCTCGCTCCTGGGGAAATCGACGGTAGTCTCACCGCGTTGGGCGATGCCATCGGCGCCGCCACCGCAAAGCTCGACGGGAGTCCGGCGCGATCGCGACGTATTTTGCTGCTGTCGGATGGCGATGGAAACGTCGGCCTCGATGCGGAAGAAGGGGCAATCTTGGCGCGGCGCCACGGGATTGTGATCGACACCCTTCAAATCGGAGATGGCGGAAAAGCACAGGTTCTCGTCGGTACCGATGAACGTGGGTTTCCCAAGTACGTCGAGGAAGACTTTCCCGTGAACGCTGAACTCCTCCGAGCGATTGCGGCGGAAACCGGCGGGCGCTCTTACAAAGCAACCGACGCCAACGGACTCTCCCGGGCGCTCGTAAGTGTCCTCGATACTTTGGAAAAGACCACCTACCCGACGCGGAAACCGCGCTTCGTGCCTCTCGCGGCGCCGGGCTACGTCGGTGCAGCGTCCCTCCTCGGGCTCGCCGTGCTCCTCCGCATGATCTTCCTCGGAGAGAACGCGTGAGCATCCTCGATTGGAGCTCGGCCGCCTCCGCCGCCGAGTCGCTCCCCCCCTTCCCGGCGGCGCTGCTTTCCGCGCTCTCCGTCCTCACGACCTCGCTTTCCGTGGCGACCGCCGTCCGTCGCCTCGGTCGACGCGGGGTCGACCTTCGGCAGACGTCGACGCTCTTCCATCGCTTTCATCCGGTCGTCGGCGCGCTCGCAGTTCTTTGCTTAGTGATCGCGGCATTCAATCCCAAAATTGCCGGAGGAACAAAGGTCGTTCCGCGAACGCCCCTCGACATTGTCTTTGTGCTCGATGTGTCAAAGAGCATGTACGCGGAAGACGTTTCGCCGAGCCGCCTTGTGGCTGCGCGTGCCGCCGTCGAAGGGGTCGTCGAGCGGTTTCCTCAGGCTCGATTTGGCGGCGTTGCCTTCGCCGGGGAGCCGTTTCCGTTTCCGTTGACGACCGACGGGCCGGCGCTCTACGGGCAGCTTCGCGATGTCGAGCCGGACGCGATGCCGGTCGGCGGGACGGCAACGGGGCGCGCCCTCCACGCGGCCCGTGAACTGTTTCAACGGGACCCTTATGCGAGTGAGCACGAGCGGATTGTCTTATTGATCACCGACGGCGATGATCAACAGGGCGGCCTCGATGAAGCGGCGAGCGCGTTGGCAAATGCGGGGATCACGCTTCATGTCGCGGCGGTCGGCGGTCGAACACCGGTCCCCGTTCCTATGCATGGTACACCTACCCCATCCCCAAGCGGTGGGCGGGACGGCGGCCCGCATTCAACAGCCGCCCACCCGCTGCTCAGCGGGCGCTCCGCCGACGGCGAGGCGGCGCTCGCGCGGGCGGCCGTGGTGGGGCACGGCGAGTTCTTCCCCGCGAAGCGGGGCATCGTCGACTTAACCCCGTTCTCGCGGGCGGTCGCGGGGCGCGTTCGCGGGGCGCTCGCGACCCGAGAAGTGGTCGCGTATCGAGGACTTGCACCAGAATTTGCAGTCGCCGGAATCCTGATTCTATTTGCTGACCTCGGGATCGCGCTCGGCTTGCGGCGGCGGCGCTCCGTCGCGCAGCTCACCGACAATCCCTGGGCTGGCAAGCGCCCCGCGGCGGCGGAAGGCACGGGTCCGCGATGAACGCACTTTCGACGCGGGAGAAACGCATTCTCG
>JAAFHJ010000143.1 GCA_013298325.1 Myxococcales bacterium
CCGCGGAAGTCATCATGCCCCCATAGCCGACCTCGGCCGTGTAGCGCACCCAGTACTGACCGAAGGCGCGTAAGACCTCGGAGGCCGGGAGGGCGAGCGTCGCTTCGGCGGCGGCGACGAGGGCGTAGGTCACGCGATCGTCGTAGGGTTCCATCGCCAGAAACGGTTCGTCGGGAATGTCGGCGGCGACGCGGGTCTTCTCCCAAGCCAGGTCGCCGAATTCGCTACGGATAAGGCCCTCGATCGCCTTGTTGATGAGACCGTACATCGTGCGAGACTAGCGCGAAGACGCTCGACTGCGTCGGGGCGATTCGTCGCCTACCGCGCAATCAGAGGTTGAGGCCGAGCCAGAGGCGGACGTCGGTGCCGACGCGGAACCGGTTGTAGTCCGGGTCCTTCTTGCTTCCGACGGCCGCCCAGCCGTCGACGTTCCATTCGGCGCCAACGACGAGCGTACTCCCCCCTTGGAGGCCGACGCCGGCGCTGGGGCCGTAGAAGAAATCGGGGGAATTCGCGCCGCCGCCGGTCGGCGTCGTCAGGTGAGCGCCAACACGCCAATAGGCGTAGCCGCTCCCGGTTCGGCTCCGGACGATGTCGTTGATGAGCGCCGGGCGGACTTGAAAGGCGCCGAAGGTCGAGGAGTTGCGGACGCTTCCGTTGGCCGCGGTGAAGCCGGTCCCCTCGACGTTCATCGCCACCATCGAGAGGTCGGTCGCGATGCGGAAATCGTCGCCGACCGGGACGCGGATCGGGAGCGTATACCCTAGGTAAATCGGGCTCTTGCGGCCGGAGATATCCCCGACGACGACCCCGAGGAGCCCAACGGTGACGCCCCGCGCGTCGCCCGGCGTCCCGGCGCCGTAGGAGCCCCCTTCGTAGCGTGGCGTAAGCGGGAGGCCGAGGTAGGGGTTGGGGAGCGTCACTCGAAGGTTCGCCGCAATTTCCGCTTCGATTTGCGCGCGTATACGCCCTTTTACCGTCGCTTGAATCTGCGCGCGCCAGGCGGCGTAGGCCTGCCACTGGACCGTGTAATCGACCTTCGGCGGCGTGACGGTCACGTTGGGGAGGGTGATGCCCCCCTGGCCCTGCGCGGTTCCGCCGGCATTTCCCTGGGTAGAGCCACCCGCACCGGCCCCCTGGTTCACTCCGGGCCCGGTCACCGTGACGCCGTCTTTTCCGGCGCAAATGGGCGTGCCGGGGACGCAGAACTGGGCATAGGAAATGCGCGGAACTGCCAAGAGAGCAGCCGCAGAAAGGAGCGGAAGAACGTGAATAAATTTCATCGCAGGGCTCCTCAAAACTGGACGCTCGGGCCGAAATTGACCGTAACGACGCCGCGCACTTTGTCGGAGCCGGTGGTGCTGGTGCCGTCGGCGCCGAGCGGGATCTGGATGCCGAAGCGGGCTGTGAATCCGAGGCCGATGCATCCGTTGCCGCCGTTGACCGTGTAGCGGAGCGCACAGAAGTCGCCGCGGAGGTGGGCCGAGGGGGTGAGAAATGTCGTCGGTTCCGAAGAAATTCGACCACTTCCGACCGCGAACTCGCTGTTGAGCGCGGCGCCTACCGCGACCCGCGCGCCATCCTGGACGGTGGTGAATTCGACGCCACCGCCGACGACCGGGCGGAGGTAGCGGACCGGCACCTGGGAGGGGACGCCGCGGTCGATGTTCCGGAAGGCGACCCCCCCTTCGAGGAAAAGGCTTAGAAAATCGGTGAGTGGAAACGCGCCGAACCCGAGCACATCGACGGCGCCGGTCCCCCTTTTGCCAGCGGCGACGCGGGCGCCGGTTCCGAGGCCTACGACGACCGTCGACTCGGGCAGCGGATACGAGGGGATATGAATCACCGGGCGGGCCCGCTCGTAGGCGGCGTGCCGCTCGGCATCGACGGCGTTGGCCGCATTCTGCTGCAACTGGGGCATGTTACGCGCCGCTTCCGCTCGCGCCTCCTGCTCGGCGTACTGCTCTTCTCGGGCCTGCTGGGCGGCGTCTTGGGCCGGCGGAGGGACGTTCTGGAGCCCCGGGGGCGGGCCTGCAGGGGCCTGCTGGGCACCGGCGGCGGTCGTCATCGCGAGCACGGCGAGGGGGGCGCCGAGGTACCGAGGGAAAGCACGCATAGGCGCGCAGCCTTAGCACGGGGCATGCCGCCGCGGAGCAGACCTCCAACGGCGAAAAATCGAGGAAATTACACCTGCGAAAGGGCACCCTGTGCACCGAGGTTCCCGGAGTTGGTCGTTCGCCAATGGCACGAGCAGGGATTGTGCAAATAAGGTGTTTGATACCTTTATAAAAGGTAAATGGGACTCATTTTTAAATAAGTAGAGTGGCGAGGACTCTTACAAAGAGTCGCATTGACTTTATTTTCGACCGGTGGTTGCGCGCCGATCGTCGCAGCGCTAACTACGCGTTTGTCTCCGCCCGGCGAGACGCCGGATCGGAGAACGCCTCGTGAAGCATGCCCCGATGATTCCCGCGCTTTTTTCGTTGGTTGCCTGTGGTGGCCCGGCCGCCCCCACGGCGCCGACCGCTCCCGCGAACCCGATCGTTCAGGCGGGGGATCCGGTCCTCCGGGGCATCGCCAAACCGGTCGACCCGCGGGAGATTCCGACGCCAGCCTTCCAGGCGCTCGTTGCGCGGATGATCGCTGCCATGCGTGCCGCCCCCGGCGTCGGGCTTGCTGCGCCTCAGCTCGGGATCCCGCTCCGCGTGATCGTCCTTGAAGACAACGCCGAGCGGATGAAAACACTGAATCCTTTGGAAATTTCGGAACGCGGGCGCGTCGCCTTCGGGCCGCGGGTCTTTGTGAATCCGGTGCTTACGGTCGCGGGATCCGACGAAGTCGGGACCGTGCTGCACGTCGTTGGCGCCGCGGCTTCGGCGAAGCCGATCTTCTTTGAGGGCTGTCTGAGCGTCTCCGGTTTTGCCGGGCTCGTCCGCCGCTTCCCGGAGGTGGAGGTCTCCGGCCTCGACGAGCACGGCGCGCCGCAGACGTGGCGCGTGAAAGGGTGGCCGGCCCGCATCCTCCAGCATGAAGTCGACCACCTGGATGGGACCCTCTACGTCGACCGCATGGAGACGCGTTCGTTCACCACGCAGGCCCAGGCGAAAGCGCGCTTTGCCGGGAAGCCGATCGCGGAGATCCTCGAAAGTCTTGGGATTTCCCCTTAGGCGGCCACGCGCTTCCCGGCGATGACGGCGGCCGGGGCGAGGATGAGCGCGGTGACCGCGGCAGTCGCAAGGGCGCCGGTCGCGGCGATGCAGCTGCATCCGAGGGCGCCGACGAGGGTCGCCGTGGAGCCTGCCGCGAGGAAAAACAGGGGCTTCGCGCCGGTCTTTACGCCGCGGTAGGCGATCCAGGCGGCGGCGGCGAGGGCGGCACATGCGCAGATCGGGACGCAGGCGGAGAAGCATTGGCCCCCCGCGCAGAGGTGGCCGGCGGGGCGGGCGGCGAGGGCGGCGCCGAGGGGGATCAGGCCGGCGAGGTGGCCGCGCGTTGCACCGTGGGCGAGGGGACCGCCGCGGAACACTGCAAAATAACTTAGAAAAATAAGGGCGGTGCCTCCGCCTACAAGCAGCCCGGCGTGCTCGAGCCCAAGCCACGCGCTGAGGGCGCCGACGGCGGCGATCAGCACCACGACGACCGCCGTTGCCGTTCGGGCGGCGGCGTGACGACCGGCGCGAAAGGCGGTCGCTTCGGCGCGGAAGTCTTCCGGATTGGGGTGCAATTCAGCCATCGTAGAGCCTCTTGAAGAGATTTCGGAAGCCTTCAAAGGCGCGCTGGCGGGCCTTGCGGGAGCGGGCATCGAGGGGGGCGTCGCCGGCGGGGCCATCGATGGCTGCGACGACGGCGGCACGGGCGCCGGTGTCGAGGGCGTCAAACGCGGTGCCGGCGCGGGCGAGCGCTTCGCGGGCGAGGATCAGCGACTCGCCGTCGGGGGCTTCCGAGGAGCGAAAAGCGCCCGAATCCTCTGCAGTTCCGTCGACGGGGCCCTCCGCCGTTTCGCGGCGTCGCGTCCGTCGCCGGCGTTCGGTGAGGCAGGCGTAGCGGGCGATCGTGAAGGCCCACGGGAGAACCGCCTTTGAAGAATCGTAGAAGGGGGCCTTTTGAAGGAGCTCGCAGAGCGTCTCCTGGGTGGCGTCTTCGGCGGCGGAAGCGTCCTGCAACTGGCTGCTACAATAGGAAAGAAGGGCCGGTCGAAGGGCGCGCACGAAGGGGGAGATCGCCGCTTCGTCGCCACGGGCAATCCTCTCTAGGAGCTCTTCGAGGGCTCGGTCGGACTGGGGCTCGGTCCGTCCTCGCGAAGCGAGGGGGACGGCCGAGCCGGACCTAGAGGGCGACGAAGACAAAGCGATTTCTTACACGATCAGTGGTGGTTGTTGCAGCAGGCGGCGCCCGGCTTGCAGCAGGCGGCGCCGGTTCCGCAGCACTCGCCGCCGAGGTTGCGGGCGTGGCTGACCGCGTAGGTCGCGGCGCCGGAGCCGAGGACGAGGAGGCCGAGGGAGAGGACGCGGGGGAGGGACCGGAGACGGGCGAGGAGGTTCATACCGACGGTGGGCGCGAACCGGGGCTTCGTGACGAAAAAAGATCGCTCAGCGAGGTACATGCCTGCGCGCCGTTTCCTCACCGCCGTTCAGGTGCGCTTTCCGGCGATGCGGGCGACGATCGCGAGATCGGCCTTTCCGAGTTCGCCGGTGACGACGAGCGCGACCAGGTACAGCACCGCGACGGCGGCGGCGGCCCCCAGCGTAGCGACCTTCCCGAGCGCCGGCAGCAAGGTCCCCGCGAAGACGAAAACAGCAAGAATTCCGCCGACGCGCAGCGCCGTCTTGAGGGGGACGAAGGCGCCTGCCGCTCGGTAGACGGCGATCCCGGCGAGCACGAGGCCGAAGGCGAGGCCGGCGCCGGTGGCGAGCGCCATGCGCTGGAGCTGATCGGTGCCGAAGGGGGCGGTCGGGACGAGGACGAAGGCGACCGTCGCCGTCGCCCCGAGGGCGGCAAGGGTGATCGCCGCGCTGGTGAGCGCCTTCTTGAGGCTGCTGAGGACGGTCGTTGCGATGCCGAGGATGGCAAAAAGTCCCTGGGAAAGCGCGAGGATACGGAGCGTGTTCCCCCCATGCGTGGCGATGTTTGCCGGGCTTACCACGTGGAGGAGGGGGCTCGGGAGCGTCGCCAACACGGTGACGAGGAGGCCGCCGGCGATGCAGGCGAGTCGGGCGCCGCGGCTCACCGCCGCCTTGACCCCTTCGCGATCGCCGTCGGCGTCGGCCTTGGCGACCATCGGGAAAAGGACCTGGGTGACCGAAAAGAGCAATTGATACGGGAGGAATGCGAGGAGCTGGCAGGCCCGATAGACGCCGATCATCGCCGCCGAAGCCTCGGCCGGGTCCTTCGTGGCGGCCGCTTTGGCGCTGTCACCCAGGAAGCGCCCGAGAAGGGTGATGTCGACCTGCATGAGCAGGTTTACGAAGAGCTGAGTCGCCATAATCGGCAACAAGAACGAGAGGTAAGCCTTGATATCGAAGGGGGTGACGCGTGTCTCGGTGCCGACCGCCTTCCCGCGGCTTAGGAAAAAGGCGGCGAGGAGAATGATGAGGCCAGAGGCGATGGCGATGCCGAGGGTGGCGCCGTGGACGCGGTCGCCGCGGAGCGGATCGCCGCTCGTGCCGAAATGGGCGAGCAGGAGGGCGCCGCCGATGAGGCCGGCGGTCCGGAGCGTCGCGTAGGTGCCGTCGAGGAAGGCCTGGGCGCCGAATCGCCCGTCGCCGTTGAGGGCGCCAACAAGGGGCGCGTAGATGCCATAAAAGGTAAGAACGACAGCCATCACCAGCAGCGGGGCTGCGATGCGTGGTGCGCGGACGGCGTCGGCCAGGAAGGGGGCGGCGAAGGCGAAGGCGCCGCCGAAGAGGAGCGCGAGGGGCCCGTGGACGGCAAGCGCGCCACGGAGGGCGGCACGGCCCGAGGGGGATTGGGCTCCGCCGGGGGCGCCGGCGACCGCCCGGGAGACGCCTTGGACGGAGGCGGCGACAATGACGTTGTTTGGGATGTTCGACTGGGCCAAAACAAGAGCAAGTACGCCGAAGTCGGCGGCACCGAGCACCCGTTGAAGGACGACCTGTTGAACGAACCCGAGGCCGAGGAAGAAGACCTTCGCCGCGAGCACGAAGAGGCCTCCGCGGCCCGCTTTTTTGGCGCTGTCCCCCGAAATCGCTGGAGGCGATGAAGGAACGGCAGGGGCCGGCGGACGGGACTCGTTCGATTCGCTGCTCATCGCGGCGGCGAGTCTTTGCACGCGTCGCCGGTGGCGTAGAAGCGAAAGCGGCCGTTCAGCGCAGGGCGACCGGTTTTTGCGCGATGAAGACGTCGGCGAGGGGGGTCGGCGTGCAGTCGTCGGCGAGGGCGAAGCGGTGGAGCGCGTAGCGGCCGCCCACGGAGCGTCGATCGCCGATCCAAAGGATATGCTTGCCCTTTTCGCCGGTGATCCCGATGCCGTAGTAGTCGAACCCGGGGGTCTTTGGGAGCAACTCGCGGACGCTCCCGCCATTGATCGCGTCAAAGAGGACCGCGCGCGTCGGGTTTACGTTCGCCGTCGCGCCGGCCACGATCGCCGCCCCGCAGCGCCCGGCGACGCTCGTCTCGACGACGCTCCCGTCGAGGAGGCTTTCGGGGACGAGAAGCGTGCTTGTGAAGGCGGTGGCGTCGACGCGCTCGATGCCGGCAGCGCTATCGCTGGAACTGTCAAAATTTCCAGCGCTTGCGAGCCAGTAGACCGACGGATCGTCGACGTCTTGCTTGGCGACGCCGAAGGGATTCCGGGCGGCGAGGTCGCGGACGCCGGTCGGTGCGCCGGTGATGGCATCGAAGCGGGCGAGCTGGGAGGGGCGCGTCGACGCGTAGAGGTCGCCGTCATCGAGGCGCTCAAGGACCACAAAGAGCGCGTCTTTCCCCGCCGACTTCGCGGTAAATGCGCTGGAAGCTTGCGGATTTTTGTCGTCGTCGAAGGCAGAGAGGTCGATCGGCGCGAGGAGCGTTCCGTCGGTGGCGAGGTGATCGACGAGCCCCTGCTGGAAGCTCGGCACCCACAAGGTGCCGTCGGGGGCGACGGCGACGTCTTGCGGGTTCTTGGAGCCGGGGCGACCGCCGGAGGCGACAACGGAGAGGGGCGGTTTGCCGTTTGGGAGACCGCAGCTCGGGAAGAGTTCAAGAATGGTGTCGTTGTCGCGCGCGATGGCGAAGGCGCGCCCCTGGGAGCGGGCAAGTGCCGGATCTTTATAGAGATCGATGCCGCCGACGAGCTTTGACGCGCCATCCCCGCGCGCACCGCCGACCCGCGACGAGGAGAAATCACTCGCCAAAACGAGCACTTCCTGGGCTTCGCAGGGGGGCGGCGCGACCGTTTCCGCCGCGCAAGCGACCGCTCCGCCGGCGCCGAAGACGACGAGGAAGGCTGAGGAGAAATGGCGCTGCAGGGGACCCATCGATGCCCTGCTAGCAGCCCGCCGTGGAGGCTGTCACTCGAGGTGGCTCGGGTCGATGACCTTGCCGTCTTTCGTGAGACCGACGCGCTTCATGCGGGACGCTTCGTCTTCCGGCTCGAGAACGATCGGGGTGGTGTCCTCGATCGTCATTCGCACCTGGCCGAAAGGCTCTTTGGTGATTCGGATTCGCAAGAGGCGCTTCGGATCCTCGGGGACGCGGACGTCGTCAAAGCGCGTTTCGTTGGCGCCAAGCTCGATTTTTCCGTCGGCCACGCGGGCGCGCACATAGTTGGAGACGTCTTCCAGGCTCGCCCGGCCGGTCGCCGTTGTCGAGGTCGACAAGCGGATCCCGAGCTCGAAATCGCGAGGAAGAACGAGCGCGAAGGCGGTCTCTTTGCCGGGGACGAGCTCACCGTGGGCGAGGCGATCGGCGGGGACAGCAGCCGAGGCGGAGGGGCCGGTAGCGACGGAAGAAGTCAGCGTCTCTGGCTTCTTGCAGGCGGTGAAGAGGGCAACAGAAAGAAGCGCCCCCGCTCCGAAGAACGGGGGGCGCTTGCTCGGAACCGAGGTGGGGCGTTCGTTGGTCATTCCACAACCGCAGCCCACGAATCGACGCGGGTCTGGTTCTTCACGAGGGGGAGGGTGACGCGAATGGCGTCCGGCGTTTTGAGGGTGCCTTGTACCTTCTCCTTCGCGACCGGGGCGAACAGTTCGTAGGAGCCGCTCGTGAAGGATGCGCCTGCCGCGCCGAGCCCCTGGCCGAGGTCCGAGCTCCCGCAGGCGGGGACGGCCCGGATCGAGACGCCGGGGATGAGTGCGTCGCCGGCTGCGTAGAAGTCGTCGGTCGTGCTGAGGGTTCCGTCGGCCACCGGGGTGCGTCGGAGACCGCCGCGAGAGAGGTCGGCGGCGGCGGGGCGGATGTAGTCGCGACCCCAGAGGCGTGCCTGGCCGGGGGCGCAGACGTTGCCGAGGCCGGCCGGGACGTAGGTGGAGAAGAAAAGGTTCGAGTCGAAGATCGACATCGGGCCGCTCACGCGCTCGCCGGCGTTGAAGCGAAGGTACCAGTTGACGCTCGCTCCGACGCGCGTGGAGCCGCCGGAGAAGGTCGTCTTTTCCGAGAGCGAATACAGGAAGTTACGGCCGTCGGGCGCGAAGGCGTCGTTGTCCCCCGTCGCGATGCCGAGGACGATATTTCCGTCCTGGTCGGCGGCGAGGACCGGCGTCAAGAGCAGCGGCTGCGCGTCGGTCGGCGGGTAGATGCCGTCCTGGATGTTTGCGGCGGGCGCGTAGGTGTCGTGGAAGAGCTTTGCCGTCCAGTTCTTCGGATCGGGGTCGGTGAAATCCATCCGCCAGAGCATGCCGTCGGCGTCGCCCACGAAGGCCTTCTGGCCGATGGCTCCGGTGCCGCCCGGGTAGACGACCGGGGTACCGACCATCGGGGCGTGGAAGGTGACCGCCTGGTTGCCGAGGCGGCCCTGGGCCTTGAAGCGGGCGGGGACGTCGAGGTCGCGGCCGAAGACGCGAATGACTTCGCCGGTGTCGACGCGAACGACCATCACCGAGCGCCCGGCGACCGGGCTGGCGCCGGCGTCTCCGGGGCAGGTCCCCCAGTTGCGGACGGACGGGCGGGCCGGGAAGGCGGGGTCGACCAGCGTCGAAAGGTCGTCGCGGGTGCAGGTCTTCGGCGACGGGGTCGTCGCTGGCGGGCCGCTGGTGCCGCCGGGGAGGATGGCAACCGCGATTTCCTTCACTTCGGAGGCGCCGGGCGCCTTGAAGAAGAGGGTCGTCACGGCCGGCGTCGGCGTGCGGGTCGCGAAGAGGTCAGCACGTTTGATGGCGCCGCCTTTGCCGTTGTCCTTCCCCTTGCCGCCCGGATCCTCTTCCGAGTCGACGATCTGCCAGAGGAAGTGGGGGCCGCCCTCCGCGGGGCGGGTCGGGATCGGGACGGTCGTCGTCGGCTTTGCCCACGAGCCGGTCCCGGTGCCGCTGGTTGCGTCGAAGGTGCCGGGGCCCGGATCGGTGACGTCGAGGGCGTAGTAGCCGAACCCGC
>JAAFHJ010000144.1 GCA_013298325.1 Myxococcales bacterium
CTCCGATCCGGCGCTTCGCTGGGCGGAGACGAAGTTGTTGAAATTCCGATTATTTCAACACACACCCACCGACCCACCGGGGCGCCTACGGCGCCTCCGAGTCGCCGCTCGGCAACGGCGCCCGCGCCGCGGCCCCGCCCGAGCTACGGCCCGGGGAGCTACACTCCGCCGTCCGACCCGAAGCCGTCGACGCCGCCTGAATTTGGCGCGGAGGACTTCCTCTTCCACCTGCATCGCGGCAGCGCCCTCCTCGACACCGACCACGTCCACGAAGCCCGTGAGTCCCTCGAACGCGCCCTCTCGCTGCGTCCACGAGATGCCCGTAGCCAGGATGCGCTCGCCGTCGTGTACTTTCGGCTTGGCCTCTACCCGCTTGCGATCGCGATCTACGAAAAGCTGATCGCCGAAGCGCCCGCGGTCCCTTCGTTTCGCGTAAATTTGGCGCTCGCCCACTTCAAGACCGGCCACCTCGAGCGGGCACGGGATCTTCTGCGCGACGTCGTTTCCCGGGAACCCGGGCACGTTCGGGCAAACCGCTACCTCGGCCTGCTGGAAGAGCGGTTGGGGCAATTTGAGCGAGCGCGTGAGGCCTGGGAGGCGGCTGGGGAAGTGGAGCGGGCGTCTCGGGCGCGCGCGCGGAGCTTGGTGCCGCCCG
The DNA here is from genome assembly GCA_013298325.1 of Myxococcales bacterium. Taxonomy (GTDB): domain Bacteria; phylum Myxococcota_A; class Polyangia; order Polyangiales; family Polyangiaceae; genus JAAFHJ01. Next base: position 656 of record JAAFHJ010000144.1, read on the forward strand.
CGCTGAGCTACGCCCCGCCATCGCTACCGTCGGCCCCCCGCGCCGCCCTCGCCGAACTCGCCGGCCAGGATTTGTCGTTTTCCGTCGCCGATCCCTCCTCCGAGCGCGGCGACGAGCGGACGCCATGGCGCGCGGTCGAACTCGGACGCGAACCCCGCGAAGACGACGCGCCGCGGAGCCTCCGCCCGGCCGATTTTTCTGAAAACTCAATCCCTTCCGGCCTCCACCTCCACGCGACGCCCGCACGCCGCACGATCGGCCCTGCTTCGCTCCCCGAGCGGCCGATTCCCCGCGACGAACCGACGGTGCTCGGCACGTGGTCGGCGATCGGCGACCTTCACGACTTCGCCGAGCCGGTGGTCGCGAAGGCTCCGCCGATGCCGCGCATCGAGACCGCCCCGTACCGTCCCGGCGGTGCTGCGGCGTATTCGGAAGAACATCGGTACGTTGGAAGCACGAGTCCCCGCCCGACGTCCCGTCCGCCCCGGCTTGAAGACGAGGCCGACCCCCAGGCGTCGCGGCGATCGGACGGCAACGGTGCTGTGGAAATTCGCGAGGAGGTCGCGCGCTTCCGGTTCGTTGCCGGCGCTGTGGTACGCGCGGATGCGGCCCTCGCATATCCGTCTGAATCTTTTCGCCATTTTCGCTCCGAAGAGCCTGGCGCAGATGCTTGCATTGCACATGCAGTCCTCGCGGGCGACGGCGAGTTGATCGTCGGTGGGCGTGGGGGCGAGCGCCGGCTCGTTCGGATCGGCCACACCGGCGTCCGCGCGTGGGTGCGCGCCTCGACCCTCCTCGCCTTCGACGGGGAAGAGCACCCGCCCGTCGTCCCCCTCGCCGCCGGCTACGTCGCCCGGGGCGGCGCGACGACGCTCTTGGAGGCGCCGGGGCCGGTCCTCGTCCACCCCTTCGAAACGCCGATGGAAGTGCCCCTCGCTGGCGTCTTGGCGATCGTCGGGTGCTTTGAGGCGACCGCGTTGCCGGTCGACGCAAAAACGCCAACGCCGCGGAAGACGCTCCGCCTGGAGGGGGCCGGAACGGTCGTCTTCTGCGCACGCCTCGTGCGCGAGCGCCTCCCGTAGTTGGGGCGGCCGCAAATCGCCCCTTCTGGAAGCGCAACCTGCTAGGAGCGCCCCGTGGCACGCACGCCCTCAAAAGCGGGGTCTTCTCGCGCAGATCGACCGGACGTCGCCGAACGGAAGCGCCGACGACGCTCGCTCGCAGAAGATGCCCTAAATATTCCGAATTTGCTCACATTTGGGCGAATTCTGATGATCCCGTTGTGCCTCTGGTTCCTCCACCGAGGGACGCCGGAGGGCTGCTACTGGGCCGGCTTCGTGTTCATGTTCGCGTCGCTGACCGACGCCCTCGACGGCTACCTGGCGCGAAAGCTCGGCGTCGTTTCGGTTCTGGGGAAGTTTCTCGATCCCCTCGCCGACAAGCTCCTCGTGATGGCGTGCCTCGTCGAGCTCGTGCCGATGGGGCGCATTCCCGGCTGGGCGACGGTCATTCTCCTCGCCCGCGAGCTCAGCATCACCGGGCTTCGCAGCGTCGCGGCGAGCGAAGGGGTCGTCATTGCCGCGGGCCAGGAGGGGAAGACGAAAACCGCCCTTCAAATGATCGGCCTCGTCGCGCTCATCGTCGGATACCCGGTTCACCTCCAATATGCGGGGATCGACCTTGGAATCGTCGACCTGATTCGAATCGGTCAGGCGTTTATTTATCTTTCGCTCATCTTCTCGGTCACAAGCGGCGTTCAATACGTACAGCTCTTTGGGGAAGCGGTCGACGCGAAGGAAAAGGCCCGCAAAAAGCCGCGTTCTAGCTCGATTCATCCGAAGCGGGAGCTGGAGGCGGGCGGAGGATCGGTCGGTTCATCCGTAGCAGACGGCGCCGAGAAGGGGCCGATCGTCCCGCGTCCGGCGCCGGTCCCCAGCGAGATCGCAACGCCGGCCGAAGCGCGCAACGCCGAAGAATCTTGAAAATCTCGGATTGAGTCACCCGCTACTTCGGAGTACGCGACCGCCATGGCTTTTCTCGTTTCCCGCTCGGCCCTTTTCCGTTCGCTCGGCGTCGCCGTTGCCCTCTCGCTCGTCGCCGCCGCGCCGGGCTGTTCGCGGCAAGCAGAAGGGGATCGCTGTGATTCCCAGAACGGAAACGCCGACTGCGAAGACGGCCTCGTCTGCCGAACGGCCGGCTCGCTGAACGCCCCGTCCGACGTCTGCTGCCCGGCAACCGGCGAGGCGACGACCACCGCCTGCCGCGGGCAGTCGCAGGCCGGACTCGACGCCGGCATCCCCGACACTGGTGCGACGACAACCGACGCCGGCACCGATACCGGTTCCCAAGACGCCGGCGCCGTCGACAGCGGCCAGGATGCGGCCCCCGCCGCCGACAGCGGGGCGATTTCCGACGCCGCGACGAACGGCTGAAGTGCCAACGCTGCTCGCCGAAGCGGGGCTTCACGCCGCTCAGCTTGCCCTCCTTCTGTCGGTCCCTTTTGTGGTGGCCGGGCTAGCAGCCTCCGTCCTTTCGGGAGTCATTTCAGCGGTTTTTGGCGCCGACGACCCGTCGATTCAACAGTTTCCGCGCCTCGCCCTCGTCGGCGGGGCCGTCGTGCTGCTCGGGGCGGCGGTCGGACGCGTCGTCGTCGGCTTTGCGCGCGAGATCTTCGGGCTTATCGGTGGTGGTTGACCGCTCGATGGCCGTTTGCTAGCCGGCGAGTGAACGCAACTGAATGACGGTTCATTCAGCCCCCTGCCATGAACGCCGCCCCTCCCAAACGCCGCTCGAAGAAGGTTGCCTCTCCGGCGGCGGAAGCCAGAGACGCGAACGCGAGTTCCTCGCCGGAAACCGCGGCGCGGGGTCGCGGAGACAAGCGGGAGCGAATCCTCGCCGCGGCCGTTTCCACGTTCGCCCAGCACGGCTTCTTTTCGACGCGCGTTTCTGACGTGGCCAAAGCGGCCGGCGTCGCCGACGGGACGATTTACCTGTATTTTACATCAAAGGAAGATCTTCTCCTCTCCCTGTTCCAGGACCGCCTCGACAAGCTCCTCGCGTACATGAAGAAGGAACTCGGGCGCTTGCCCGATCCGAAGACGCGCTTGCGGGCAGTCATCGAGCTCCAGCTTGGGCTCCTCGAAAACCAGCGGGAGCTCGCCGAAGTCATCACGGTGACGCTGCGGCAGTCGTCGCGCCTCGTGAAGGAGAACGCGACGCCGCTGTTCGCCGCCTACCTGGATGCGATCGCGACGGTGATCCAGGAAGGGCAGCGCGACGGCTCTTTTCGCAAGGATGTAAGCCCATTTACGATGGCGCGCGCCATGTACGGCGCCCTGGACGGCATCGCGCTTACCTGGGTCCTCGGAAAAGCCGACCGCGGCGGACTAAAGCGGGCCGCCGCCCAGATTGCAGGCGTCTTCCTGCGCGGTCTTGAGGTCGATCCAGAAGCCGGCGAAGAGCCGACCGTCGCGCCATGAAGCGCCTCGACGTCCGGGCGCGCGTTCTTCGCGAGCTCCGTTCCTTTTTCGAGGCGCGCGGTTTTCTCGAGGTGGAGACGCCAACGTTGGTCCCGAGTCCGGGGATGGACGTTCATCTTGCCGCCTTTGAAAGCGACGGTCCGGCGAGTCTTCGCTATTTGATTACCTCGCCTGAATATCAAATGAAGCGCCTCCTTGCTTCCGGATATTCACAAATATTTCAAGTAGCTCGCGCGTTTCGTAAGGACGAATCGGGCGGGCGACACAATCCAGAATTTACCCTCGTCGAGTGGTACCGCGCCCACGCGGGGTGGGAAGAGGTGCTCGCAGATACCGAGCAACTCATTGCCAAAGTCACCGGCGGTATCGTCCATCTCGGCGCGACGGCGTGGGGGCCGGCGCGGAGCGTTCGTTGCCTGCCGCCCTTCCGGCGCATTCCGGTGCTGAGCGCGTTCGCCACCTGGGGGGGCGTGACCGCCGAAGAGGCGCTCCACCTCGCCGAAACCGACGAAGATCGCTTCTATTTCCTGCTCGTCGATCGCGTAGAGCCGGCGATCGCCGCCCTCGACGAAGCCATTGTGCTCTGCGACTACCCGGCGACCCAGGCGAGCCTCGCCCGCAAGAAGCCGGAAGATCCGCGCCTTGCCGAGCGCTTCGAGATCTACGTCGCCGGCGTGGAACTCTGCAACGGGTTCGGCGAACTTGTCGACCCCGTCGAACAGCGCAATCGCTTCGAGCTCGACCAGCAAGCGCGGGCCGAGCGTGGCCTCCCTGTCTACCCGATCGACGAAAAATTTCTGAAAGATCTCGAGAAGATGCCCGCTGCGGGCGGCAACGCACTTGGCGTCGATCGGCTGGCGGCACTCGTCGCAGGCACGACGAGCATCGACGCGGTGCTTGCCTTCCCCGCAACCGAGCTATGAAGGCGGAATGCCTTCTCCGGAACCGCTCCCCTTTGATGCGGCGCTGACGCGGCTCCTGGCCGAGGTCTCACCGCTTGCCGTCGAGACGCTTCCCCTCGCCGAGGCGGCCGGGCGACGGCTCGCCGGAGCGGCACGGGCCCGCGGTCCCCTGCCCGCGTTCGACCACGCGACCATGGATGGCTTCGCGCTGCGAGCTTCCGAATTCGTTGCGGAAACACCGATGCCCCTCCATGGTGAGGCGCGAGCGGGACGGGCGGCGCCCCCCCTTCGACCGGGGCACGCCATGCGTATCTTTACCGGCGCGCCACTTCCGGCGGGGGCCGATGCAGTCGTCGCCCAAGAGGATGCAACATACACCGACTCATCCGTGTATTTTGCATCTTCTGCCCAGGGCGTCGTGCCGGGGAAGTTCGTGCGCGCCCGCGGGAGCGAACTTGCCGAAGGGGCCGACGCGGCGCCGACAGGCTGTGAAATCGGGCCCGGTCTCCTCGCGCTTCTGGCGCTGCTAGACCATGGAAATGTTTCTGTATATCGCCGGCCGCGCGTCGTCGTTGTGCCGACGGGAGATGAACTTCGCGCGCCCGGTTCAACGCCCTGGGCCGGGTCGATCCCTGAAGCGAACGGCGCCATGATCGCCGCCATGGCCCGTGGAGTCGGAGCGGAAGCCTCGGTCGCCCCGATCGCGCGCGACGACCGCGACGCGACCCTTGCCGCTCTTTCCGACGCCCTCCGTGACGCCGACCTCGTCGTCCCGATCGGCGGCGTGAGCGTTGGCGATCACGACCACGTCCCTGCCGCCCTCGATGCGCTCGGCGTCAAACGTGTATTCTACAAGATCGCGATAAAGCCTGGAAAACCGCTTCTTTTCGGGACGCACGTCGCCAGCGACGGACGCATGGCCCGCGTCCTTGCGCTCCCCGGAAACCCGGCATCCGCGTTTGTGACGTTCTTCCTTTTCGGGCTGCCGCTCCTCCGCGCGCTGGCCGGCGCCCCCTCCCCGCGCCCGACCCCACGAAAAGCGACGCTCCGTCAGGCGGTGCGCCACGCGACCGGACGCCTCGAATTTCTTCGCGGATTCCTCCACGACGACGGGACCGTCGAGACGCTCGCCGCCCAGGCGAGCGGGGCCGCAACAAGCCTCGCTGCCGCCAACGCGCTCCTTGCAATGCCGGCCGAACTTGCTGAACTTGCTGCAGGTTCGGCCATCGACGTCTACCCTCTTTCCACCCGGTGATCCGATGACCGACCCCTCCCCGAAGACGCTGACCCACCTCAATGCCGACGGGCATGCGCACATGGTCGACGTATCGGCGAAGGCCGAAACGAAGCGGCGCGCCGTTGCCCGCGCAACGGTGACCCTCAGCGTCGAAGCGGCGCAACTGGTACGAGAAGGGCGCGCCCCCAAGGGGGACGTCCTCGCCGTCGCGCGGATCGCCGGAATCCAGGCGGCCAAGCGGACCTCCGAGTTGATCCCGTTGTGCCATCCGCTTCCGCTCACGCGCGCGACCGTCGAACTCACGTTTGCCGATGAAACGACGATTGTCATCGACGCGGCCTGCGAAACAGTGGGGCGCACCGGCGTCGAAATGGAGGCATTGACAGCTGCAAGTATCGCCGCACTTGCCCTCTACGACATGCTCAAAGCGGTCGACCGCGGGATTGTATTTTCGGTGGAGCTTACCGAGAAATCTGGCGGAAAATCAGGACATTACCTTCGAGAAACGGAAGAGCGGTCATGAAGCGAATTTCGGAAGCGCCGCTCCTCGTCGAGCCGTTGCTTGCTGCGGTGTCTCACACGGGCGCCGGTGCCATTGATGTTTTTTACGGCATTGTCCGCGATTTCAATGACGGAAGAGCGGTAACTCGGCTCGAATACCACGCCTACGATGCAATGGCCGAAGCGGAAATTGCACGCATTGAAGCGTCCGTCGTGGACGACTTCCCCGGCGTCCGCGTGGCGGTACAGCATCGCATCGGTTCGCTTGCGGTCGGGGACGTCGCCGTCCTCTGCGTCGCGAGCGCCGTCCACCGCGGCGAGGCCTTCCGCGCCTGCCGGGCGCTCATCGATCGTGTCAAAGGGACGGTCCCGATCTGGAAACGCGAGCACGGCCCCGACGGCCCCTATTGGGTCGGCTGGGAGGACGCCCGGTGCACCGGTGAACACGGTCACGCGGGCGACCATGGAGACGCGCCGGAAGACCCCCAATAGGCTGTTTTTCTAGGACAAATCACCCACCGATCGCGCGAATCGATACATCGGCGGCCGACGCTTCGCTGCATCCTCGAAACGTGGCGCCGTCGGGCTTTTGCGCCCAGGCCTCGTGAAGGCGCGCGGCAACACCCGCCGCATCGCCCGCCCGAGCCGCCGCCCCAGCGGCGACGCCGTCGTTGGTCGCGAGGCACGGGCGAAAGGTTCCGTCGGCGGTAACCCGGAGGCGGTCACATCCGCTGCAGTAGGTGTCGCTGTGGCCGGTGATGAAGCCGACGCGGAGGGCCGGATCGTGGCGTGCGGCCAGATATTTTGCGGGCCCCCGATCGGCTTCGCGGATCGGATCGCCGCCCGCCACTCGGTCGCCAAGCGCTGCCAAAATGCGTGCATAGGGCACGTATTTGTCGCGGACCTTTGCCCCCTCGCCGATCGCCATCAGCTCCAAAAAGCGAGGGACCCAGCGCCGACTCCAGGCCCAATCGGCGATTGTACCGATTTCGTCTTCATTCTCTTCGGCGAGTACGACGCAATTGAGTTTGAGTCCGGCGAAGCCGGCTCGGTCAGCAGCGTCCAAGCCGCGAAGGACGACCGACAGGTCTCCTCCACGCGTAAGCCGTTCAAATCGTTTCGGATCCAGTGTATCGATCGACACATTCAATCGCTGAAGTCCTGCGGCACGTAGCGGTCCTGCAAGCGCTTCGAGGCGTGTCGCATTCGTCGTCAATGCGACATCTTCAAAGCCGATCGATGCGAGCAATTCTACAAAGGCGACGACATCCCGATGAAGGAGCGGCTCGCCCCCGGTCACGCGCACCCGGCGCACGCCCTCGGCGCGGAGCGTCGCCAGCACCGTCCGCCAGGCGGCAAGATCAAGCCGCGCCTCCAGGTAGCCGTCGCTGCGGTCCGGGCGGCAATAAACACAGGCGAGATCGCACCGATCGGTGAGCGAAAGCCGCACACTGCCCGGGGCGACCCGCGTGTCGACACGCGGCGTGTCGGAGCGAAGGGCCTGCGCGGTCGAAGGTGGGGCGAAGAGAGGGAGCGCGCGAGCCATGCCGTCCCAACGCGAGTATGCGCTCCCCGGTTACGACGCCAGCGGATTCAGGATAGAGGCGCCGCTATGGGGATCGCTGTCACGTTATTGTACTTTGCAGGCGTTCGCGACGTCACCGGGCGCGCCGACGAAGCGGTCGCGCTCCCCGCCGGCGCAACGGTCGCGACCGCACGGGCCTACGTCGCCGAAACCTATCCGGTATTGGCCGGAAGCCTCGATCGCGTGCGCCTCGCACGAAACGAGCGCTTTGCCGACGACGACGAAGCGCTCGCAGGCGGCGATCGCGTCGCGTTGATCCCGCCCGTTTCCGGCGGTTAATCACGCATTTTACGCCCCGGCGCTGTCATCCAATCCGGGAAGATCGAGCCCAGCTGCCTTCATGAGTCGAAGCGCATTGGACGTCGTCACCGGACCGCGCCGAAGCAAATAATCAAAGCTCATTTGATCGGCGACGACGTTCTCCCGCAGGTGGACATTCTTCACCGCGCCGTCGGTGGTCGCTTCCAGGTCGGTCAGCGCGAGGTCGTGGGTCGAGAGAAGGCCGATAGCCGCCGAACCGTCCTCGGCGAGAAGGGCGGAGACGAGCGCGCGCGCCCCGATGTTGCGCTCCCGGGAGTTCGTCCCGTGGAGCACTTCATCCAGCAAAAACAGCAAGGTAGTGCCTTGCGGTGCGTGGCGACCGGTCTCCACGACCGTCCGCAACTTCGCAAGCTCGGCGTAGAAGCGGGAGACGCCGTCGCCCAGCGAATCTCGGACGCGCATGCTTGTGGCAACCACCAGCGGCCCAAGCGTGAGCGCGCGGGCCGGGACCTTCGTCCCCGCGTAAGCGAGAACAACCGCGGTACCGACGGTCCGGAGAAGCGTCGACTTTCCGGCCATGTTCGAGCCGGTAATCAGAAGCACAGGCGCGTCCATTTCCGTCGAATCGACCGCCAACGAGGCATTTGAAGATCCAGCACTTCGACGGAGAGAAAATCGATTGGCGACCCGTTTGTTAGCCGGAAGGAGTGGGTGGGCAAGACCGTCCGCCAGGAAAACCGGCTCGTCCACGAACGTCGGAAAGACCCCCTCCTCTTCTGCGGCAAATGCCGCCAGACTGAGGAGCGCATCGAACTCGGCGACCGCCGCGAGAGCCGCGGTGAGCGTCCCATTTTCCCCTGCGT
>JAAFHJ010000147.1:0-6931 GCA_013298325.1 Myxococcales bacterium
ATCGAAGATATCGACGCCCCGCGGGTCGTCCCCGGCGCCGCCGCCCGCCAGCAGGACGACCTCGCCTGGCTCGGCATCGGCTTCGACGGCGACCCCTGGTTCCAGAGCGCGCGCACCGCCGTCTACGAAGGGGCCCTCGCGCGCCTCGAAGCTGCCGGAAAGACCTACCGCTGCGACTGCTCACGCAGCGAAATTGCTCGGGAAGCGAGCGCCCCCCACGCCGGCGAAGAGCTCCGCTACCCGGGGACCTGCTTCGCTCTCCGCGAGCAGGCACGCGTCTGGAAACGGCCCCCCGCGATCCGGCTTTCTGTCGATGGATCCGCCGAAGGCGGGACGTCGCACCGCGTCGACCCGGCGGCCACCGAGACCTGGACCGACCTCCGCCTCGGCACACGCACGGAGAGCGTCGTCGCCACCACCGGCGATTTCGCCCTCGCCCGGCCGGGCATGCCCGGTAGCCTCAACGCGACCTACGCCTTTGTGTGCGCCGTCGATGACGGCGACGACCGAATCACGCTCGTCGTCCGTGGGGACGACCTTGTCAACGCGACCGCCCGTCAGCGCTATCTCCAGCGGCTCCTCGGGCTCCCGGTACCGGAGAAATACCTGCATCTTCCGCTACTTCGGGGGCCCGATGGCGAGCGTCTTGCCAAGCGGCACGGGGCGCTCACCGTGGCGGCGCTCCGGGCGACCGGGAAGAGCCCCGCGGAGGTCTTGGGGCCGCTGGCGGGGGCGCTCGGGCTCGTTGACGATCGGCGGCCACGGACCCTCGAAGAGATCCGCCGCGTGCTCCGCCCCCGGGAGGCGTGGTTCGCGGAGCCGTTGCCGCTGGTTTCCGAGCTGTTTCGGTAGGTTAGTGAAGCGCGAGGGCGATACCAACAGCGACCGCCGCCATCGCGACGAGCACGATCGCCGCCCCAAGGGCGAAGCGACGCAAGCGTGACGGCGGAGCAGGCGGCGTCGTGACCGGGAGGGCGCGGGACGAAACGCTCCCGGAGACGCCAAGGCGACTGATCGCCGCAGCGCGGGGGGCGCGGAGGTCGAGATCGGTCGGCGCGTGGCCGAGTTCGGCGCGGGCGAGGAGGCGCTCCGGGGCGACGCTCGCGGCATCGTCCGGGGCGGCGAGCGCCTGAACGAGCGCTTCGGCCATGAGCGCGGCGCTCGGGTAGCGGGCCTCGGGCGCCTTGGCGAGGGCGTGGCAAACGACCGCATCGACGGCCGGCGGGAGGTTCCGCGCGGGGGCTCGGTCCCGGGGTGCGGCGAGCGGCTCGGCGAGGATCGCGTTCATGGTGGCGACTGGCGTCCGTGCCGCAAAGGGGCGGTGGCCGGTGAGCGCTTCATAGAGGACGCAGCCGGCTGCCCAGACGTCCGAACGGGCGTCGACCTCCTCGCCACGCACCTGCTCGGGGGCCATGTATTCGGGGGTTCCGAAGAGCATGCCGCTCTGGGTGAGGTTCGTCGTGCCGCTGCCGAAGCCGAGGATCTTCGCGAGGCCGAAATCGATGACCGTCGGCCGGAAGGCGTCGTCAACGAGGACGTTCGCCGGCTTCAAATCACGATGAAAAACGCCACGTTCGTGGGCATGGGCGAGCGCGACGCAGACGTCACGCACGAGGGCCGCCGCCTGGGTCGGCGTCGGGAGGCCGTCCCGCTGGAGCGCCTCGTCGAGGGCGCGGCCGTCGATAAAGGGGAGCACCAGGAAAGGGAGCCCGGCGACCCCAGAGGCGTCGTCGGTCTCGCCGGCGTCGAGGACCGGGCAAAGAAACGGACCGTTCAGGCGGCGCAAGATCGCCGCCTCCCGCACAAAACGCCCCCGCACCTGCTCGTGCTCGAACAGGTGCGGATGCATCACCTTGAGCACCACCGGCTGGCTCGGCGGCGCGGCGTCGTTCCCGGCGCCCCCCGCTTCTGCAAGCATTTCGCCGCGGTAGACGGTCCCCGTCCCCCCTCTTCCGAGGAGCGGACCGACGACAAAGCGCCCCGCAACCCGGGCGCCGCGGGCGAGCGGCCCATGATCCCCCGTGCGTGATGCCATCGTCGGCGGAAGGTACTGGAACTCGCCGTACTCTCCGCAAGAAATTACTTCTGGCCCCCCTCGTTGCTCGGGCAACCGAGGATCAGCTCGACGCTCGCCTTCGGGTCGGCTTTGACCGCCGTGCAAGCGGTGCCGTGGAGGATGACCTGCGTCGGGTTCGCCGGGTCGTCGTAGGACCAGCCGTCGGTCGGATCCTTGACGACGTCGGTCTTGGCGCCAGCCCCATCGGTGACGGTGACGTTCACAAGGTCGGGGTCGAAGGGCTGCCCCGGCTGCTGTTCGATGGCGAGCGTGCACGGGTCGATGCTGTTCCGCGCCTGCTCGATGGCAGCGGCAAAGGCGGCGGCGATGGCAGCCGTGTTGCCGGAGGTGGTGTTGATTTCGTAGTGGCAGTAGGTCGCCGGCGTCGTCGAGGCCGGGTCGCAGTTTGCGTTCGCCGTCCCGCCGCCGTTCTTGGCGATTTCTGCCATAAAATTGCGAAGTGCCGGCGTCGTCCCGTTGTCGGAAAAGAGGACCGCGTAGGTCGTGATGCCGTCGGCGGCCGCTTGGGTCGGCAGGACGGTGCATTTGGCACCTGCGCCGCCGCCACAATCGCTCGGTTCTCCGTCGCTCATGAAGACGAGGATCTTCTTGCCGCCGGCGGGGAGGCCCTTCGTGGTCGGATCAAACGCCTTCAAGTACGGGTAGTTGCCGCTGAGCGCCAGGTACGACGGTGTGCTCCCGGAGCCGGCGCCACTAACGCGGGTCGCGATGGCGGCTTGCTGGGCGACGGTGACCGGGGCGATGCCGACGTCGGCGGAGCTCGGGTACGGCCCCTTCGAAGCGGTCGGGTCCTTCGAGTCGGCGAAGATGCTCACGCCGACGCCAAAGCTCGGGTCGTTGTCGGCGACCCACTTGCTGACGACCGAATTCACAGCATTTTGGAGCGCTGTGTAGCGAGCCCCCTTCATGCTGCCCGACCCATCGAGAACAAGCTGGATGTAGCCGGGGAGGCGCCGCGTGCCGGTCTTGCCGGTGGCGCATTCCTGCTGGATGCCGGCGTCGGTGACGCTGGTGCCCCCCTCGTTGGTGATGACGATCGGGCTTCCGTCGGTGCCGCCGCTATCGGTGGCGCTGGCGTCGGGGAAGGTCCCCGGGCCATTTTCCGGGGAAGATCCGCAGGCAACGAGCGTCGCTCCGATGGCGAGGAGCGCAAGAGTGGGGAGTGCGAACAGGCGCATGGTGGGGCTCCGGAGGGGTGGGGCACGCCCGCGACGACAAGGCCAGGCGGGGCGGCGGACAAAGACCAGCGAGGGGAAGTCCGGCCAGCGGCCGAAAAAAGCGGGGGAGCCGAGCCCCCCGAGCGCAAAGAACGGTGTCACAAGCGCGGCAGCAGCACCATGCAAAATGGATGAACTTCCGCCCGGTAGGCTTCGAAAGAATTCGCACAAAAAGCGAACACCGTCCCACCTCGAAAGGGGAACGGTGCGTACTATTTCGCGGAGCTAGCGGAGGCCTACGGCCTAGCCCTCAAATCAGCGAGAAATCGTCGGGCAGCCGAGGATCAATTCGACGGAAGCCTTCTGGTCGCTCTTTACCGTGTCGCAGGTCGTGCCGTGGACGATGACGTTCTGCGGGTTCGCCGCGTCGTCGAAGGTCCAACCGTTCGCCGGATCCTGGGGGACCGTCGTCTTGTTCCCGTTGGCGTCGATGACGGTGACGTTGACGAGCGTCGGGTCGAAGTCCTGGCCGGCCTGCTTCTCGATGGCGAGTGTGCAGGGGTCGATGCTGTTCCGCGCCTGCTGGACGGCGTCATAGAACTTCTGGGCGATGGTGGCGGTGTTGCCGCTGCTCGTGTCGACCTCGAAGTGGCAGTACTTGGAGGGGGTCGTCGACGTGGCGGTGCAACCCGGGTTCGCGAGGCCGCCGCCGTTCTGGGCGATGCCCCCCATGAACGACCGGAGACCCGGCCTGGTCGTCGAGTCTGCGAAGAGAATCGCGTAGGTCGTGATCCCCTTCGCGAGATAGCGCTTGGCGAGGGCGGAGCAGGCCGACGTCCCGTTTGATTCGTTGACGGTGTCGTCCGACGGAGCACCGTCGCTCATGAAGACGACAATCTTCTTGCCGCCCGTCGGCAGACCACCGGTCGCCGGGTTGAAGCCATCGATGTAGCTGTAATTTCCCGTGAGCGCCTCCAGGGAAGGCGTGAGGCCGCTGGAGCTGCCAGAAACGCGGGTGTTCACCTTGGAGACCTGCGAGGAATCAACGATGCGGATTTTGACGTCGGCGCTCGACGGATACGGCCCGCTTCCACCGGTCGGGTCGTTGGAGTCTTCGAAGATGCTCACGCCCGCTCCGAAGGTCGGGTCGGCGTCGGTCTTCCACTTCGCGACGACCCGCTTCACTGCGTCGACCAATGCCGTCCACTTGGCACCGCCCATGGAACCGGAGCCGTCGAGAACGAGCTCGATGTAGCCCGGGACCTTCCGCGTGCCGGTCTTCCCCTTCGCGCAGGCCTCAAGGCCGGCGTCTTGGGTGCCAGCGCCGCCGCCATCTTCCGTCGGAGGGATGTAAACGCCGCTGTCGTCGCTAGGCGTACTGCCGCCATCTTTCGTTGTAAACCCGGAGGGTTCCGCGGGGCTGCTGCAGGCGGCTGCGGCAACGAGCGTGGGGACGGCGACGAGGGCGAGCAGGGCGGGAAGGCGCATGAATTCTCCGGCGACGGGCGTGTGTCACTGGTGTGACACGAACACACACATGTGGCAACTTCGATTGGTGTGATTTTCTTAGCGCTGCTCGGTCGGGCAGCCGAGGGTGAGCTCGACGCTCGCCTTGCGGTCGGCCTTGACCTTGTCGCAGGCGGTACCGGTGAGGATGACGTTCGCCGGGTTCGTTTCGTCGTCGTAGCTCCAGCCGTTGGCCGGGTCCTTGTTGACGGGGGTCGAGACCCCTTTTCCGTCGACAATATCGACATTTACGAGTTTCGGATCGAAGCTGTCGGTCCCCTGCTTTTCGATGGCGAGCTTGCAGGGGTCGATGCTCTTCGCGCGGGCCGCCTCGATGGCGTCGTAGAACTTCTGGGCGATCGTCTGCTGGCTCGCGGTGGTGTCGACCTCGAAGTGGCAGAGCTTCGTCGGCGTGCTCGGCGTCGCCGTCAGGACGCAATTCGCATTCGCGGTGCCGCCGCCGGTCTTGGCGATCGTCGCCATGAATTCCCGGAGCGTTTGCGAGGTCGACGAATCGGCGAAGAGTGCAGAATACGTGATGAATCCCTTGCGCTTGTAGCTCGAAACGAGCGTGTAGCAGGGGGTGCCGTCGCCGCTGCAGTCATCGGTCGGGTCGCCGTCGCTCATGAAGAAGAGGATCTTCGTGCCGCCGAGCGGGAGCGGCGGGGTCGCCTTGTCGGGGCGGAACACGGTGTCGAGGTACTTAAAGTTCCCCGAGAGGGCCGTATACGACGGGGTCCCCAAGCTGGAGTTGGCCAAGAGCACACGATCACGCAGCGAGTTCGCCTGGTTGGCGTCCACCTTTGCGATCGGGACGTCGGCCACCGACGGGTACGGGCCGCTGCCGCGCGTCGGATCGTTGCTGTCGCTAAACACGCTCACGCCGACGCCGAGGGTCGCGTCGTTGTCGGCCTCCCATTGGTTGACGACGAGCTCGACGGCGTCCTGAACGGCATTCCACTTCTTGCCGCCCATCGAGCCGGAGCCGTCGAGCACAAGCTGGATGTAGGCGGGGGCTCGGCGGGCGCCGGTCTTGCCGGTCGCGCAGGTCTTCGGCGCGGCATCGGCCGGCATCACGCTGCCGGCGTCCGGCTCGAACACAAGGTTTGTGTCGGGCTCGACGGCGGCGTCGGTCCCCGGCTTGAACCCGTTGTCGGTCGCCTCGCCGCACGCGACGAACGTCACCGCCGAGGCAGCAAGGGCACACGCGACCGGCGCAAGGAGGCTGCCAAGACGAAGGCGAGGGGACGGCATGAAAGACTCCAGGGCAGAGGGGGAACGTCGAGTCCTGTGCTTGACACAAACGTCACCGAGGCGCAACGCGTCATCGGACGGTGCTGCGCCTCGGCAAGCTCACGCAACAGCGCGAGCTTTCAGGAGTCTTTGCCGACCGGACGGTTCAGGCGATCCAGCGGGCGAGGACGACGGTGACGTTGTCGGGGCCGCCGTTTTCGTTCGCCCGGGCGATGAGCGCGGAGGCCATCGCCTTCAAATCGCTGGTTTCCGTAGCGATCTTGAGGATATCGGGATCGGTCACCGGGCCGGAGAGGCCGTCCGAGCAGAGGAGGTAGATGTCCCCTTCTTTGGGCGTCTCGAAGCGGGTGTCGACCTTGACGACGTCCTTCATGCCGAGGGCGCGCACGATGACGTTCTTGTGCGGGAAGCTGGCGATCTCCTCGGGGGTGAGCCGCTTCATCTTGATGTAGTCGTTGAGGAGCGAGTGGTCCTCGGTGAGCTGCTCGATCTTGCCGTCGCGGACCCGGTAGACACGGGAATCGCCGACGTGGGCGACGTAGACGCCGTCTTCCACGGCGAAGAGCGTCACCAGTGTGGTGCCCATCCCGCGCTTGCGGGCGTCGTTCTGGGCGGTCTCGTAGATGCGAAGGTTCGCGAGCTTGATGCCGGTGATGAGCCGGTTCTCCTCGTAGCCCTTCGAGCGGTCCATTTTGTAGGGCCACGTCCGCTCGGGATCTTGGGCCGTCGCCTGGAAAAACTCGCGGAGCGAGTCGACGGCCATCTTCGACGCAACCTCCCCGGACGCATGTCCGCCCATACCGTCGGCGACGATATACAGGCCGGCCTCCTCGATAATCGAGAAGTTGTCCTCGTTATGGTTACGCTTCATGCCGACGTTGGTCTCGCCGGCGACTTCAATCCGAAGGCTCACAACGCGTATCTGACGGATGCAGGG
>JAAFHJ010000147.1:6941-9441 GCA_013298325.1 Myxococcales bacterium
TCAACGCTTGCGGCAGCAGGTGAGGCATTCGTGATCCACCCTAAAAGACAGGGAAAGCCTGAGTTCGTCGCGGTTGCTGACGAAAAACGCCGCGCCCCCTCGGAGCGCGGCGTCGATCGGGGCAAAAATAGCTTCACTTGCAGGTCGCTTCAGCCGCCTTGGCGAGGTCGCCGGCGGGGGCGTTCGCCCCCTTCGTGCAGCGCTTGTTCGTCGCGCACTGGAACGTCGCCTTGCGGGTCTCCCCGGTGCACGTGATGACGTTGTAAACGCTGCCGACGAGGCCGCAGTAGTTGCCGTCGGCCTTGCCGGTGCAGACGAAGTCGTTGCAGCCCTGGGTCACGCCCGGCGCGCGCATGCAGTAGGCGACGTCGAGCTGGCCCGATTTCCGGTCGTAGCCAAAGCCGCGGTTGTCGATGCTGGTGAAGGTGCCGCCGGCGCGGTCGGTGATCATGAACACGTGGGCCGAGTGGGCGGCCGTCGGATTCGCAGCGGTAACCTTCGGATTTTTCGGCTTCGACTTGCTGCCGTACTCGCCGCCTTCGGTGGTGAACGCGAAGTCGCCCGGCTGGCACTTGTCGCGGGGGACCGTCGTCCACTGGCGGTCGACGAGCGCCTCGCGGAAGCCCGGGTCTTTGGTGACCTTTCCATCGTTGTCGACGCGGTCGACGCGGGGGCGCAACGGGAAGCTCGGGTCGATGCGCTGCATCGCCTTGGAGGCGTAGGTGGCGCAGAGCATCGTCGTCCCGACCTTGCGCCCAAACCGATCGCCGTCCCGCTTGATCTGGGCGTAGTTGTCTTTGTATTTATTATGGAGTTCCGCAGCCTTGCCGCAGGAATCGGCGACCTTCTGCACCGCCTTCGTGGCGAGGTCTCCGCCGTTTAGCGCGGCGAGGGCGGCGAGCCGTTCCCCTTCGAGGAGCGCCTGGATGTCGACGGTGTGGGCGATCGGAAAGCGCGATTGACCGCAGGCGGCGCCACCGCCGACCGCCTTGCAGTGCTCGATTTCAAACGGAAAAAACGGGCCGTAGACGAAGGTCCCGTCGGTGCAGATCCCCGAGCGGAGGTCGATGGCGGTTCCGGCGGGGCAGAGGGCGCGGCCGTCGTCGTCGAGGTCACGCGGATCGGCGACGGTGCCGGCCTCACGGGCCTTCGACGCGAGGCCGACCGGCCAACGATCGGTGCTGCAGACAGCGCCACCACCGGCCGCTTTGCAGGCGTCGACCATGCCGGGCGGGAACGGACCGACGGCGTTTCCGGCCCCGTCGACGCAGAGCCGGCTCGTAGGGTCGACGGTCGCCCCCGTCGGGCAGACCAGCGTCGGGTCGCTCGCCGCCTCGGTCGGTTCGCCGTCGGAAGACCGAAGAATATCGATTTCTTCCTGGGAGACGTTTGCTTCCGCACCTTCGTCGACGCCGGGAGCGTCAGGCCCCGCACCGCCGGTGCGTGCCTCCGTTGCGCAGGCGGCGACGGAGAAGAGCGTGAACGCGAGGGCGAGCGAAGTGCCGGGGGATCGAAGCATGTCGGCGAGAGACGCAGCGATCGTGCCAGCGCAAACGGGGCCCAAATCGGAGCCGAGCCCACGAATTCGCCCTCTTTTGACCGCGGATGCCCCCCGCATGGGTGGTGCGAAGATCCCCCACAAGGCCCAGTCAAAGTCGGCCCGCCGTCTCTCGCGACGCCGCTACCAGCAATTCTGCTGGCGGTCGCGAACGGACGGGCCCCAGTGTACGTGGGCCCGCCGTCTCTCGCGACGCCTCCGCCAGGGAATTTGCTGGCGGTCGCGAACGGACGGGCCCCGCCGCTTGGAAAGGTCGTAAGTAGCGCCGCCGCGGGGTAAGGTCGGAGGTGGCATGTTTTTGAAGCGTCTTCTCCTTGGCTTGCTCGTCGGTACCGTGGTCGGCTTGGGCGTCGCCGTCGCGGCGACCCGGGGGCTCTCGCTCCCCTTCGCCGGCCCGCCGGGGGCGATTTTTGCCTACTTGGGCGCCGCCGTGACCGGGACGCTCACCGGCCTCGTCACCGGGAAGCCGATCTGGCACCAGACCGGGAAAATCGAGGCGGGTCTCAAGGCCTTCTTCGGGTCGTTGCTCGCGATGGGCCTGCTTTTTGTGCTGCGGAAGTTCGTCCACCTGAACCTCGACCTCTCCACGGTCGGCGCCGGCAAAGGTTCCCTCGGCGATCTCGCCTACACGGCGCTCCCGGCCGTCTCGGGGCTCCTTGGCGGCTTCTTTGAGCTCGACAACACGCCGGAGGCCGAAGGGGACGGGAAGGCTTCGGCGAAGGTCCGCGTTGCGCCGGGCAGCAAAGCCGCCGCGAGCGAGGAAGATCTCGACGACGAAGAAGAGCCGGCGAAGCAGAAACGCGGAAAGTGATCTTTCGGGCGCTCTTTTTCCTCGCCACCCTCTTCGCCCTCGCCCTCGCCGCCTGGAGCCTGCTTGCCGAGCCGCCGCCGCTCCCGGTCGCGACGCTCGGCTTTTTCGCCTACGTAGCGCTCGTTTATTTC
>JAAFHJ010000145.1 GCA_013298325.1 Myxococcales bacterium
CTCAAACGATAGAGTAGACCTAACGCGCGGTCGCGAGGAGGTGGTCGTACCCCTGCCCTTCGACGGGGACCTCGCCAAGAAGCACCGTCCCGACGGGGAAGTTGTCGGCAGCGAGGACGGTTCCGACGGGGAAAAAGCCGGGGAGAAGCTCGCGAGCGGTGACGACGAGGGCATAGTCCTCGCCCCCATGGAGGACCGCATGGCGCCCATCGATGCCGAGGGCGGCGGCGCCGGCGCGAAGGGGGAACGCGAGGGCGTCGACGAGGCTCGGATCGAGGGCGATGGTCACCCCGCTCGCCTTCGCCAAGTGTCCAAGATCTTGAACGAATCCGTCGGACACATCGATGGCAGCCGTCGCCTGCCCGCGTGCGAGGAGGCCAGCGGCAAGCTTCGGTTCCGGGTCGCGAAAGGCGCGGCGGAACGGCTCGAGGGCGGCGTCGCGGTTCGCCTCGCCTTCGGCGCCCCGAAGGAACGCAGCGAGACCGAGGGCGGCGGCCCCCAAAGTCCCTGCAACCTGCACACAATCCCCCGGGTGGGCACCAGAGCGCCGGAGAGGGCGTGGCGTCGTCCCGAGGACGGTCGTTGTCAGGACGAGCGTTGGCGCCCGGGAAACGTTGCCGCCGACGATCGGGCAGCCCCAACGCTTGGCGGCCCGCGCGAGGCCGGCGAAGAGGACGTCCTGGTCGGAATCGGTGTAGGACGCAGGCAAATGCACGGCGACGAGGGCCCCTTTCGGCGTCGCCCCCATCGCTGCAAGGTCGGAGATGGCGGCGGCAAATGCGCGCCCGGCGATCACGTCCAACGGGAAGAATTTTCGTGCAAAATGAACATCTTCGACCTGGCTGTCGACGGAGAGCACGAGCGGCGCATCGGTCGGGGCGAACACAACCGCGTCATCGCCGTTCGGCACGAGGAGGCCGGCGAGCGGGCCTGGGTCGAGGAGCGGCAGGACGCGGTCGAGGAGCGCAAATTCGGAGGCCATAGGGCGCCGTGGGCTACTACGAAAGCGGCTCGACGCGGTCCTCTCGAAGGGGCCCGCCGTACCTCGCGAACCTCGCAGCGCTCGGCCACGCTCGAGCATCCGAAGAGCGCCCGCCCCGCGGCCATTCCCCGTTCCCCCTTGTTAGGAGTTTTCCATGATCGAAGTCGGAGCCGTCCTCCCGCCCCTCTCTCTCCTCGGTGACGACGGAGAATCACACCCGCTTCACGCCGAAAAAGGTGGCTACCTCGTCGTCTATTTCTACCCAAAAGACTCGACCCCCGGATGCACCCGTGAATCGCAAGCATTCACCGCGTTTAAAGCAAAATTCGAGGCAGCTGGCGCAAAAATTGTCGGCATTTCGAGAGATTCCGTGAAGAGCCACTGCAACTTCAAGGCGAAGTCCGAGCTTACGATCCTTCTTCTGTCGGACCCGGAAAAGCTCGCACATGCCGCGTTTGGTGCCTGGGGCGAAAAGACGATGTACGGCAAGAAAGTCGAAGGGGCGATCCGGTCGACGTTTGTCCTCGACGAGGCGGGGAAAGTGCTGAAGGCCTGGCCGGCAGTAAAGGTCGATGGCCACGCGGAGGCGGTTCTTGCCGCCGTCGAAGGCCTCGCGAAGGGCTGAACCGACAAAACGGCGAAACGACGCCCAGGACCACGGCAGAACTCCTGCGCCTGCGTCTCCCTCCTTGTCGGTGCCGCTCGCCATCGTTACGCTCCCCGCCGAGGCGCGCCGGCCCGCATCCACCTCAGCGGATGAAACGTCGGTGCGCAGGCGTGGGACAGCGCGCGGTGCCCCCTGAGAGGATCAACGAAGATGGCGGATTTCCCGGAATTAGACTTCAAGAGTTGGGTCGATGCGCGCCGCTCCAGCCACCTCGGAGGGGGCCCCGAGACCGAGGGGCACGCCTACGCGTACAACCTCGATCAATCGACGCGGGCGGCGTTCGCACGAATGACCGCCGTCGAGCTCGCGGTGACGAGTTCGGTCCGCATGTTTAAGCAGGTCTGGCGGAGCGAACTCCTCGGGAACGCGGTGAAGGTTTCCGACCGTCAGTTCCCGCGACTGCAACGAATCGCGAAGGAGTGCGCCGATACGCTGCACATTCCGACGCCGCAGCTCTACATCGTCGCAAATGCCTCTTTGAACGCCGCAACCTACGGCACCCACGATGAGTCGTTCATCATGGTGCATTCGGCATTGATCGATCACTACACCGACGAAGAACTTCGGATGGTGATCGGCCACGAATGTGGCCATATCCACAACAAGCACGTCGTATATCTGACCGCCCTCCACTACCTCACCCAAATGGCGGGGATCTTCGTAAAGTGGGCCGTCCAACCGGCGCTCCTCGCGCTCAACGCGTGGTCCCGCCGCGCAGAAATCACCTGCGATCGCGCAGGGATGCTCTGTTCGAGAGACCTCGACGTTTCCACGAAGGCGATGACGAAGCTCGTCCTCGGGTCGCGGAAGCTCTATGAGGAGTTCAACATGGACGCCTTTCTCGAACAGTACGAAGAAGGCAAGGACGGTGTCGGCAAGTACATGGAGGTTTTTGCGAGCCACCCGTGGCTCCCGAAGCGCGTCCTCGCGATGCGCGTCTTTGGGGAGAGTGCCCTCTATCGGGAGGCCGCAAACCTCGGCCCTGGGGGCCTCACCATGCCGGAAGTCGACGAGAAAGTCCGCCTGCTCTTGAAGGGGGATGCGTGAACGAAGACGCCTCCCATTCGTTGAAGGAATCCAAGCCAATGACCATGCTTAATGTGCACCGCCAGCGCCAACAGGACGTTGCGGATATTCTCGCCGAGCTCGTCCAAGTTGCGCAAGACGTCGGGGCAAAAACGCTCGCCGAGAAGGTCGAAAAAGACCTCGTCAAGAAGCTTCACGAGGATCGTTTTCACCTTGTCGTCGTCGGCGAGTTCAATCACGGGAAGTCGTCGTTCGTAAATGCCCTTCTCGGGACGAGCGCGCTGCCGGTCGGTGTGACGCCGACCACGGCGACGATCCATCACATCAAGCACGCCGAGGAGCCTACGGCGACCGTCGTCCACACCGATGGCACCCGCGAGCCGATCGCATTTGGGGACGCGCGGACCTTCGCCGTCGGCGGCGGTCGTTCTCCAGATGACGTCGATCACCTGGAAATTGGCTATCCGGCGCCGCTTCTCGCAGAGCGTATCCTCCTCGTCGATACGCCAGGCGTCAACGACCTGAGCCACCAGCGGGCCGACATCACCTACAGCTACATCCCGCGCGCCGATGCGGTCTTGTTCCTCCTCGATGCCGGGCAGATCCTGAAAGAGAGCGAGCGCGTTTTCCTTCAGGAAAAGCTGCTCGCCGCGTCCCGCGACAAGATCGTCTTCGTCATTACGAAGTGGGACATCCTCAGCGAAGAGGAGCGTAAAGAAGCCTTTGATTACGCGAAAGAGCAGCTCGGGAAGCTCGTGAAGTCGCCGGTGCTCTTCCCCGTAAGCGCGGAGACGGCTCTTGCGGGGCGGCGTTTTGAGAGCGGCATGCCCGAGCTCGTCGCCCACCTCGAAGCGTTTCTCGCGGAAGAGCGCGGACGTATTCTCCTCGACAACGCGATCGGCGGCGGCCTCGCCCACGAGACGATGCTTCGGAAGGGGCTCGATGCCCGCCGGCGCGCCGTCACGATGAAGACCGAAGAGCTCGATCGCCGAATTGCGCTGCTGGAACGGGATCTTGCCGGCCAAACGGGGACGCTGGAGCAACGACGACTGGAGCTCCGCGAAGCGATCGGCGGCATCAAGGCGGGGGCGCGGAAGGACCTCGACCGCTTCGTCGACGACCTCGTCGGCAAGCTTCCGGCGGTCATCGATGGCGCGAAGCGCGAGGACCTCGGCCAGTACTTGCCGGCCTTCCTCGAAGATACCTTCAAGCGCTGGGCGGAGGCAGAAGCGAAGGAAATCGCTGAAAAATTGGAAGACCTCGCCGAGCGAACGATTGCACTCGTCAAGGACGACGCCCACGACGCCGGCAAGCGCGTCGCCGATGTACTCGGCGCCGACCAGCATCGCCTCGACGTCCACGTCGACACGTTCAAGTACGACATTGGGATCGCCGCGCTCCTCGCTGTCGGCCTCGGCGCGCTGTTCACGAACCTGCTCCTCGCTGGGGTCCTCCTTGCGGCGGCGCCGGTGCTCGCCTTCGTCCTGAAAGACAAAGTCGATGCAGAATACAAGAAGCGTGCAAAGGAGCTCGCCCCGCAGGTGGTCCGGGATGTCGCTGGGCGCGTCGCGCCGAAACTGGACGAAATGATTGATCAGTTCGCCCAGAAGCTGGAGTCGTGGGTCGTCACGACGAGCGAGGAGCTCCAACGGGAAGTGTTCGAGGTCCTCTCCGCATCCAAGGCGGCGCGCGCCGACGGAGCGGTCGATGAAACGGCGGCGAAAGCGACCCTCGATACCCAAGCGGCGCGCCTGACCGACGTTCGCAGCAAGCTCGAAGGGCTCCGCCAGGGGCTCTGGGGGGCCGAAGCGCCAGCAGCAACGGCGCCGTCGGAGACAATCGCGTCGAATGGGGGCAACGACGACCGCGTTCGCGTCCTGTAAACGGCGCCCCATCTACCCAACGAAGGACCCGCCTTGCCGACCGCGACGCTCCGAGCGGAGACGCGGCGAAACCCTAGGCGGGTTTCTTCGTTTGACGGGGGCGCTACCCCCTTGTCCTACTGTCAACTACTCTGGTATCCCGGTTGCCAGGTGCGGGGAAGTTTGCGCAAGCGGACTTCGGAAGACGGGGGGCGACGGTCGGCCTCCGTTGGGTGGCGTCGAGACCCCTCGACGCCAGCGACCCGTCAAGGTGCGCTCGGCGCGAGGCGGCCAGTATGGCGACGACGAAGAAGGCAGCAAGCAAGACGGCCCCCAAGAAGGAAACTCCCGCGGTGAAAGCCAAGGAAGCTCCGAAGGCGTCCAAAGATCCGAAGGCGGCGAAAGCCGTGACGGAAGAGAAGAAGGGGCCGAAGGCGGCCGCGGCCAAGCCCGAGAAGGCTGCCAAGGCGGTCGAAAAGCCGGTCGCGAAGGCGCCCAAGGCGGAGAAAGCTTCGAAGGAAGCCCCGGTCGACGCCAAGGAACCGAAAAAGAAGAAGAAAGACGGCAAGAAGGAGAAATCCTCGAAGGCCGCGAAAGACGAGCCTAAGCGGAAGCTCGGCCTCCGTGGAGCCGCTCCCTGGGCAGCCCGCCACGCGGCGAAGCAC
Organism: Myxococcales bacterium; assembly: GCA_013298325.1. GTDB lineage: Bacteria > Myxococcota_A > Polyangia > Polyangiales > Polyangiaceae > JAAFHJ01. The sequence goes on from JAAFHJ010000145.1 coordinate 5,203, forward strand.
GCCGCGGAAGCCCGTGCCCGTGCCGCAGAGCCGCCGCTCCCCGGAAGTGCGCGCGCAACGATCCGCACGCCGGCCGGCGCCGAAGACATCAAGAAGCGAATCGCTGAACTTCACGAACAAACGGCGAAGATCAAGACGCTAAAGAAGAATCTCGCGAAGAACTTCTTCGACGTCGGCATCGCGCTCGCGGAAGTTCAAGCGAAGAAGCTCTTCGAAGCGAAGGGCTTCGGCACGTTCGAAGCCTACGCAGAACGGGAAACCGAACTCGGCAAGCACGAAGCCCTTCGCCTTGTGAAGGCGACGGTCGTCTTCCAGCGCGAGGCGGCAAGCGAGTACGGAATGGACAAGGTTTTCGCTGCGTTGAACGCCCTCGAGAGCGATGCTCCCGAGTCGCGTCCGAGCGGGAAGATTCCGCCGCCGCCGATTTCGACGAGCGTGCTGCCGATGCGTCCGCCGGGCCGCTGACGCCCAAGACCTCCCAAGAAAGAGCCCCTCCCGTCGATAGACGCGAGGGGCTTTCTCCGTTTGAAGCGCTCAGCCTTCGGGCAAGAGCCCGCTAGAGCCGCGAGCAGTCGGCGCGCGGCCGTCCGGAATGGTGACGACGACGCGCGTCCCCCGCACCGGCAGCGATTCGAGGGTGATCGTCCCTGCGTGCTGGTCGACGATCTTTCGAACGATCGACAGCCCGAGTCCTGTCCCCGCCTCTTTGGTGGTGAAGAAGGGGTCGAAAACGGTGGCCCGGTGCTCATCAAGGATGCCGGGACCGTCGTCCTCCAGCACGAAGGTCACCCGATCGCCGTCGCCGGTGACGCGCGCGGTGAGCCGACCGCCGTCCTTCATCGCTTCGAGGGCATTGACCACGACGTTCAGGACGACTTGCTTCAGTTTTTCGCGATCTCCGATGGCGACGACCCCCTCCGCGGCGACGTCGCGAACGATGGTGACGTTGCGCGCGCGGGCCGTCTCCGCTTCGAGGTCGAGGACATCTTCGACCAGGCGGGAGACGTGGACCGGCTCCCGGAGAATGCTCCGCGGGCGCGCGAGTTCGAGAAACTCGGTGAGGAGTCGATTGAGGCGGCCGATTTCGTCCCCGACGATCCGGATGCGGCTTCGGAACCCCTCTTTTGTGTCTGTGGGTGAATCCAGTTTCTCCACCTGGCGCCCAAGAAGGTGCAATTGAAGCACGGCCGCATTGAGGGGATTTCGGATCTCATGAGCGAGATTCATCGCCAAGCGCCCCATGGCGGAGAGCGCTTCCGCATCGGCCGCGCGCTTCTCGAGCGCCTGCCGCTCGGTGACGTCGACGCCGATCGCGTAGACGATGCGCGCGTTCCCGTCCGCGGGGGCGAGGCGGCGCTCGGCATTGCTGTCTTCGTCGGCTTGCGAGAGGTGCCAGCGGATCCGGCGGGCCGGCGCCCCGGGGACTTCAAGGGTCGTTTCGATTTCGCGCGCGCCCCCCTCCGTCCCCAAACCCGGCTCTTTTGCACGCTCCCGGATGCGTTCAATCGCCTCTTCGAGGCGCCGTCGGTCCCGCTCGCCGATCCATTCCTGGGCAAAAACGCGGCCGACGGCGTCGACTTGGGAGACGCCGGTCGCATGGGCGGCCTTTCGGTTCCACAAAGCGACGCGCCCGCTCGGATCGAGACCGACGACGAGCACGTCGGTCAATTCGACCAGATCCCGGTAGCGCCGTTCGAGAAGCGCCCGTGAGCGCTGAAGCTCGACTTTGGTGAGCACTTGGTCAACGACGGCCAGCAACTCTTCCGGACGAAAAGACTTTAATACAAACGCAAATGCCCCCGACGAAAGCGCCCCAAGCGCCGCTTTTACCGTCGCCGTCCCCGTCACCAAGACGACCTCACCGTGGGGCGTTTTTTCCTTCAGGGGGCGAATCAAGTCGATGCCGCTCCCATCGGGGAGCTTTACGTCAACGAGGGCGAGGTCGAAGCCGCCCGCCGCCAAGAGCAGCGCGTCGGCGGCATTTCTGGCAGTGACGATGTCGAGCGAAAACCTTGTATTTCTCGTACCTTCAAGGTGTTCGCGGCTCCGCAGGACGGCGACGAGGTTGTCGACGAGGTCTTCGTCGTCGTCGACGACCAGGATGCGGGCACGTGCGGGGGGCGTCGACGGAAGCGGCGGGAAGGTCTGGGCGCTCACAGCCGAAAACCGCTAGCCGAGATTGAAGGAGATTTTGCGGGAATAGTTGGCATCTGGCGAGCGCCTGGGTAGGTTCGCCCCTGGAAAACTGCCTGCGTCCATGACCGCCTTTCGCGACCTCCTCCCCTTTGCGCCGCTTGCCGTCCTCACGGTCGCTGTGGTCGCCGTGCCGATGCTCATTTTCCAGGCAGACGGCCTCCCCAAACTGCGCGCGGTGCGCGGCGAACTCGCCGTTGCCAAAGAAGAAAACGAACGACTCACGCGAGACGTTGCGCGCCTTCGTGGCGAGGTAAAGGGGCTCCGCGAAGACCCGCGCGCCGTCGAACGGATCGCCCGCGAGCGCCTCGGGATGGTCCGTTCGAGCGAGGTCGTCTTTCAGTTCGGGAGCAAGCCCGGAAGCAGCGACTCCAGCAACGCGCGGCGCGAACCGTGACGATCGAGCTCGGGCGCATGCTCGTCTTCGCGGACGCGGTGCCGCTGGGGCGAATGCTCCCGGTCCTCCGAAAACACGCGCAAGGCACGCCTTTCTTGCGGGCTCTCCTCGACGCGGAAATCATCGACGTGGAGGAACTCGACGGCTTTCTCGCGGTCGCTGGCGAGTTTCGCGCGACCGAGGTCATTCCCGACGCTGCACTGGCCGCGCGCTTGCCGCCCGGCTTCCTCGACCGCTTTCTGATGGTGCCGCTCGCCCAGCGAAGCGACGGTACGGTAGACGTCGCCGTCGCCGATATTCGCGACCGGCACGCCCAAAAAGAGCTTGGATTTCAACTGAGTGGTGACGATGGCCCCGTCGCTGTCGAGCCCCGTCTCGCCACGCTCGCCGCCATTGAAGCGGCCCTCGCCGAGCTGCGCCCCCGGCTGCGCGCCACGAGCCGCGGATTCGCCCCGGCCGCCGAAAGACCGGCGGGGCGCCGGACGTTCCACACGCCCACCTGGGGCACGCCGGTCGACGACACCGTCCGACGCGAGCTAGAAGCGCGCGGAGTTCCACGCATTTCTAAACTCGGCGCGGCAACCCCTGCCCCTCCGCGGCGCGCAACCGATCCCCACCTCAGCCGCGCTCAGAGCGACGAATGGGAGGATGCGGGGTACGCCCTCCGCGCGACCACGCCGGTCCCGCCGAGTAGCGACGTTCCGCTTCCGCTGGTCCGTCGAAAGGGGCGAAATACCATCGTTCCTGGCGCAGAGCCGCGGTCACGCCGTCCGGCGGGTGGCCACACCGAGCTCCCGCCGACGTCGTTTCTGCCGAGCCTTGACAGCGCACGCCTTTCGCGGGATCGGCTCCTCCGCGAGAGCCCCGCCGTCGCCCAGCTCGCCCTTGCGCGCACGCGTGGCGAAGTCCTGGCGCTGCTTCTGGAGGGGGCCGCCGAAGTCGCGCGCCGGGTCGCGCTCTTTCTCGTTCGCCGCGAAGAAGGGGCGACGACGCTCCTCGGACAAGCGTGCAACGGCGCCTTCGGGAACGCGGTCGCCGTCGCCAAGTTTCGCCTCGACGCCGACGGGGATCACATCTTCGCCGAAGCGCTCCGGGCAGGATTTTTCCTCGGTCCGATGGATGATCGCCCCGCCCATGCCCCCTTCCGAAACGCCTTCGGCGATCCCGGCCCCGACCTCGCGCTTTGGGTCGTCGAAGTCGCCCGTCGCCCGGTCGTCGTGCTCTATGCCGACGACCTAGACACCCCGCTCCTCTCGACACGACGACTCGCCGAGCTGACCACGGCCGCCGCGCAGGCGCTTGTCCGAATTGTCCAGGGGTGACTCGCCCTCTCGCGCGCCTGCGACGTCGATTCGCACGCCCAGCGTCGTCGAGGTCGAGTAGAACGCCGCGTCATGAGTGGGTACGCAGGATTGCGAAAGGCCTGGAAAGAATCACTCGCGAAGCTTGAGGCGAAGGACCCGCCGCGGAAGCGGATCGGCCTCCTCGCCGGCCAACGCGACGCCGCGGCCCTGTACGGGCCCGACGACCTTGAGGGCTTCGATCCCGACGTCTCCGTCGGCGTCCCCGGGCGCCCACCATTCGTGCGCGGCGTTCAGCCGAACATGCATCGGGGCCGCCTCTGGACGATGCGCCAGTACGCAGGCTTTGGGACCGCCGCCGAGTCAAATGCTCGG
>JAAFHJ010000146.1 GCA_013298325.1 Myxococcales bacterium
GAATGCCCTGTCGGCTCATGGCCGCGTTCGTGCGAATCGTTTTGTGAAGCAGGCCGAGCGCCTTGGTGCGCTGCATGGCCGTCACGGGGTCTTTCCAGATCACGACCTCGGAATGAAAGATAAAGCCCTCATCCTGGAATGCGCGAATGAGGTCTCCTCGGAAGTCGCGCAGCCCGATGTGGCCATCACGTTCCTTGCTGGTCGGCATGAGCATGCAGTGGAACGACACGAGCCGCCCCGGCTTCATGACACGAAAAAGCTCTTTGATGGCGAACTTGAAGTGATGGAAAAACTCCGCGTCGTTCTTGACGTTACCCATGTCGCGGGCGCTGTTGGAGTAGGTGTAGAGGCTGGCGAACGGCGGGGAAAAGATGGAATAATGCACGGATGCATCGGGGAGTCCGCGGAGGACGTCCACACAATCGCCGTGGTAAACCGAGAACTTGTCCGTCACGACCTGGTCCAAGACATTCATGCTACGTGATCCTTTTCAGTGACGAGGAACGCGGGAACCTTCATCCGCTTGGAAGGCGCGTATTCGTTGGTTTGACGAGCCTGGCCGCGCACTTCAAGGCGGACGGCGTCGCGGGTTTCGAGAGAGAGTTCTTCCGCCATTTTGATGGCGTCAGCTTCCTTACGGGCGAGATTGCTTGTGACGGCACCCTCAAGCTCGCTGGAAAAGACGTGCACGTGCACCTCGCGCGTTTGACCAAAGCGGAAGCATCGGCGCACGGCCTGGTAGTAGGCCTCGTAGGAGTCGGTGACGCCGACGAATGCCATGCGCGCACAATGCTGCCAGTTGAGGCCGAATCCGCAGATCGAAGGCTTCGAGACAAGGACGCGGATGCGCCCATCTGCGAAGTCGGTCAATCGCTGCTCTTTGACGTCCGGGTCATCCGACCCGCGGATCTCGACGGCGCCACGAATCGCCTTGGTGAGCGCCGTGGACTCGTCGTTGAGGTCGCACCAGACGATCCACGGCTCGTCGTCGGCGTTGGCAAGCGCCGCACACTCGCGCACGCGGTCTTCCAGGGACGCGCGGCGGGCGTTGCGGCGCTCGGAGAGGGTCGCAGCCTGCTCGGCGAACAGCATCCCCGCCTTGCGCGCGGTGAGGTGGTCGACGGCGAGGCTGTGTTGCGTGACGGTGAGCGGCGGGAGGTTGTAGCCGCCGTCGTCGTAGCCAAGATCACTCGGCTTCCGGAGGAGCGCGGCCCATCCGGCGACCCACCGCCAGAAGGCGGTCCGGGCGTGGCCCTTGAGGCGCCAAACCTGGGTTTCTCCGCCGTCGTGGCAGAAGAATTCGGCGAGCATCTCGGCGCGCGTGCACACGCCAAGGAACTCCGCGTGCGTGCCGAGCTCGGTGTAATCGTTCGGGGAGGGCGTCGCCGTGGCGGCAAGCTTGAAGGGCGCCGCTTCGAAGGCAGCCATGAGGATGCCGAGCGTCTTGGCGTTGTGGTGTTTGATGACGCTGGACTCATCGAGGACGACACCGTGAAACCGGCTCGGGTCGAAGCGATGCAAGCGGTCGTAATTCGTGATGTTGATTCCCGGCTTGACGTCCGCGCCGTCCTTGCAGACGTGCACGTCGATGCCGAGTTTCGCGCCTTCACGGGCGGTCTGTTGGGCGACGGCGAGCGGGGCGAGAACGAGGACGTCCCCCGGCACGTGGCGCGCCCATTCGAGTTGCATGCGGCTCTTTCCGAGGCCGGTGTCGGCGAAGATCGCGGCGCGTCCGCGGCGAAGCGCCCATGCGACGATGTCCTTTTGAAAGCCGAACAGGGACGCGTGCAATTCCGGCACGGTTTCGAGTCCCGTGCTGGGCTGTCGGGTGAGTTTCCGGGCGACGAATTGCTCGTAGCCATCCTTGCGCTTGCTCATCGCGAGACCTCGTCGCCGGGTCCCGACGGGGCGGTCCCAGTGCTGCCAAAACCGGAGTCGCCGCGGCCGTCGAGGGACGGGGGCAGTTCGTCGACGAGGAGAACCTTCGCGAGAACGATAGGGAGTACGATGAGTTGCGTGATGCGGTCGCCGTGGGTGACCAGGAACGGCTCGCTGCCGTGGTTGGTCAGGTGGGCGCAAACCTCGCCGCGGTAGCCAGCATCGATGACGCCAAGCGTGCCGTGGATGTACGCCTTCACGGCAAGGCCGCTGCGTCCCGTCAGGAGGCCGACGTGGCCGCGGGGGATGGCGACGGCGAAGCCCAGGCGGATGACTGCCGCGCCGCCGTGGGGCGCGAGGGTGACGGTCGCTGCGGTGTCGCCCTGGACCATGCCGAGAAGCGAGTGGCAATCGAGCCCTGCGTCGTCCGCGTGGGCGCGTCGCGGGGCGATGGCGTGGGGGTTGAGGAGTTGGACCGGCAGCACGGGCGCGGGGCGCTCGCGGACGTAGGTGACAGCCTCGTGGACCCAGTCGTGATGCATGAGGGCGTCACGGGCGGTGGCCTCAAGGCGGTAGGCGGAGCAGATGTCGCCGTCGGCGTCGATGGTGACGAAGATGCGATCGGGGGCGGCCATCACGGCACCTCGTCGGGGATGCGACCGCCCATGGCGTGAAGGATGCGGCGGAAGACAAAAAACCCTCTGGCGCGCAGGCGGTCGCACTCGCCTTCTGCGATGTAGTCGTTGAAGTAGCGGCCCCATGCAAGTTCAATTTCTTCGGCGTCGCACTCAAGGTCGCCGTGGTGAAGGTCAGCGAAGGCGTCGCTCGCGGCACTTCGGGCCTCGGCTGCGTCCCAATGAATGGCGATAAGTACATCGCCACCATGGCCGGGCCTGCTCGTGTAGTAGGTGGCGTGCGGCGCCTCGCTCAGGGGCCGCCATGCGCTGGGGGCGGTCATTTCGTCACCTCGCGCTTCCAGAACCAGACGACACGAATGGTGGAGAACGTCCTACAGAAGTCGTCCCCGGTATCTTCGTCCACATACCATTCGCGCCGAGGCTCACTCGGTACGACGTTTGAACTGCACATTTCCCAGCCTTCCCCGTCGGGCGGGTTGGGCCAAAGCTCCGCAGCCTTGCTGGCATCAATCTTCGCCGTCGTCGTCGCGTACTCGTAGCGGCGGCTCATTTCGCACCGCCTTTCGTTACCTTCTTCGGCCGGCCAACGCTGACGAGGTCCTCGCATTGCCGCTCGGCCTCATCTACGAGTTCCTTCACGAGTTTGCGGTGCAAACTGTCAACAGTTGCGCGGTTGATGTAGCCGTGAACCGCGAGGCAGATAATCGCGTCAGCCGGCTTCTCGTAGCGGTCAACCTTCACCTTCAGGCCCATCTTCTGGAACTGGACGGTGAACGGCTCCCGCATGGCGCTGACGTCAATGACGATGGGGAAGTCCTCGGTCTTGGGCTTCATTTCGCACCGCCTTCCGGAAGCGCGGGGATGGGCGCCTCAAGGCGAACGCGCTTGTACTTTGGGTCGCCGTCTTCGTCGGAACCGACGACGGCAAGAAGGCCAAGTGCGAGCATCGGGTCGGCGACGAGGCGGTCGTAACCGTCCGTTTGCGAAGCCACGTAGTCACACCCTTTGGCGAGTGCCTGTAGCGATTCTTGGTGCGCCGCGATGGCACGTCCAAGCGTGGCGGGCAACGACGCGGGGTCTTGTGCCCACGTCGGTTGGAGGGCGAAGATGGCCGATTGAGCCGCGGCCTCCAGCTCCGCGATGCGCGCCTTGTGGACATCGACTTCGTGCTCGAGCGCCAGGCGGGCCGAGCATTCGGCGCAGTAAAAGGGGTCGTCTCGTTCCCGCTCCTTGCACCGGGAACAGAGTCGCTCCGTGAGCGCTTGCTCGAAATCAACCCCCGGCGGGGGCCACGGCTTAAAGCTGGCCAGCTTAGTCTCAAGCCCCGCAATCCGCTCGTCCGCCGCGTCTAGGGCGTCAAGGAGGCGAGGGGACGCATTGACGGCGGCAACGGCGAGGTCACAGCTGCGATCGCCAGTAAACTCCGCGATATACTCCTCTTGCTCTTCGTTCGCCGAAAATACCAGGGCGTCGCTGTCTGCGTCTCCGCAGACTTGCCATGGCAAAGGCCACATGGCCGCTTGCTCGATCAGTCCCCGCAGTTCCGCGCGCTCTTCCTTCGTGATGGTCATGCGATCCTCCCGACAAGTGCTTCCAGAATCTTCGATTCATCGTCGATGCGAGTGACGCACGGCGCGGCGTCGAAAATGCATCTGCCGGGGCCGCCTGGCGCGTGAAGCCACACCGTCGGGAGTCCGCGGGAAACCGCGATTGCGGCCTCCCCGTAGGTCGCGCGCGGCTGCATGCCCTTCGCTTCGCCGTCGGCGAGGACGAGCATGCAGGTGGCGACATTGAGATCCGCGAGGTTGTCGCGCAGGATGGCGGCGCGGGCTTCCGCATTGACCGGGTCTACCGAGCCGGGGGCTGCGGTATTGAGCCACCGCGACACGATGGTCAGCGAGTGGCGGAGGTCGTCGGCGATGCGGCGCGCACGGACGACGTCGGCGAGGGGAGCGGCGATGTAGAGCCGCGGCGAGGCGTTCCAGCGGGCGCGGCGCTCCTCGGGGGAGATAACATCGAGGAAGTCGCTCATCCGACCCTCGCTTCCAGGTGACCGAGCTCCGCGTCGTTGATGCCGGCCTCGGGGAGGCGGATGCCGAGCGTTTCGGCGCGCGGGATGACCGCCTTGGATCGAGGGCACGCGGCGATCTTGACGCCGTCGGACCGCCACACGACGCGCTTGCCGGGCGGCCCCTTCTCCGCCTTGACGAACCGCATCGCCTTCAGGAGGTCGGTGCCGAAGTCGGCGATAACGTTGTTGTTGCGGTCGGTGACGTAAAACGTGAGGGCTTTCATTTGGCGATCTCCAGGATTGGGCGCGCGCACGACATGCACGCGGTGATGGGCCCCGCTTCCGCAGCGGGGTTCGCGACGTTGACGGCGCCGCACGACGGGGCGCGGCAGCGGACGGAGCGCAAAGTGCGCTTCGCGAGGACGGCTCGGTGGCGCGCTTCCTCCAGAAAAAGCAGCTTTCCCGCGGGGTTTCCCTGAACGCCTGCGCGGGTGATGACCGGGAGGGCCAGTTGAATCCCGCGACCTAGCGATGCACGATGCGGCCTATGCGAGATGACCGGGCTGTAGGTTCCGCGGGCGATGGGTTCGCAGAGGTCCGCTTTGCGGATGGGCATGCGTCAACCCTCCGCTGTCCGGTGTTCGGCGGCGGAAGTGGCGATGCGGGCGGCTTCTTCGGGAGTCAGCCAGCACTCCGCCGGGATGCCGTAGATCTGTTCGATGGCGAGCGTGAACGCGAGCCCCGGTCGCATGGTCCCGGATGCCCACCGGGAGACGAGCGTCGAGTCGGTTCCAACGGCGGAAGCCACCTCACGCGTGGTGAGGTCGCCCCCGCCAGTGCGGAGAAGTTTGGCCAGCCGTTCGTGGCCGGGAAGAGGCGGTTTGTCCATGCCGCGAGTGTGCAGACTTTTCACTGCGCAGTCAAGAGTCTGCGATCGCATTCGAACGAGCCATTGCGTTCCTAGCGTTTTCACTCCGGTTTCATCGCCACAGGTCGCATCCATACGCGCCTTTCCCACGCACGGATGGAAGCCGGTTTTTCGCTGCGGGACGACGCGCGGCTTCCTGGCCCTCGGGGCGCCCGGGGAGCGGGACGAGCGGCTCGCCTTCGTCGACCAGATCATGGGCAACATGATCGGACTCTGGGGGCCGTGGCGCGCGCAGCTTCGGGCGAAGCGCGTCGGCGTGACGGAAGTCACTGAGGACTGATTCCCGCTGCGGCGCGGCGCTATCCTGCCTACCGCTTAGCGACCGCCCTAAAGAGCGTGCATTATACATGTTACCTCGAGGTACGGTGTATTATGCATGCAACGAGCGGCGCTATCCTATCTACCGCTTAGCGACCGACTCGACGCGTGTAGCCCGATGGAGCGTCCATGGGGGGCATGAGCGATTGGCAGGATTGGGAGGGCGCGGCGGACGAACTGCGCGCCCGGGCAGGGCTGGAAGTTGACCCGCAGCGGTATTGCGGTTTCGCGCCTTTCGGACCCCCGCCGCAGCGTCATCCGAGCCGACGGCTGAAACTATTTTAGTGCAGACTCTTGACTGCGCAGACGAAACACTGCATAGTCCTCTCATCGACGCAGCGAACAGCCGCCGCGCCGAACGGAGGACGGGATGGCACACGAGAGAAGAACCGACGACGCGCGGCACAGCATCAGCATCGAAACGCACATTGCGGTCGTTACTGCGGCCCACAGGCTCCGCGACGAACACCAGCGCGCCTTCGGCCGCGCAGAGATCCTTGAGGCCGTCGCCGCCAAGAGCGCGCCCGAGGAAGTGCGCGCCGCGCACCTCGCCGTCGGCCGACTCGACATCGCCGTGAAGACCCTCGTGGCGCTCCTCGCCGAGTACGGCACGAATCCGATCGGCGGTGCGTGGTGAGCGCCCGGTTCGAATATGCCACGACGACGGCGATGTGCGACGCCATCAAGGCGGAGCAACTGGTTCCCGTTCAGCCACGTGGTGACGGTTGGGAAATGTGCGGTTCAAGCGCCGTGCCTGGTGCGCCGAGGGGCGAGTCCGTCGAGGACGAGGGGCGCTACTACACCTTTAAGTTCTCCACTATTCGTGCCCTCTGGTTCTGGAAGCGTGAGGTGTCGCGATGAGCGCCCCCGACACCCTCGCGATTGCCCTCGCGGCCCGCGAACTACTTGCCGCCGCCATCGAGGCGCCACTCGTCGCCGCTGACCGGCACGTGGCCGCCCTCTGCGGCGGGTCCAAGGCGGCCAGACACTACCGCGCGGCACGCCACCGCTACGCGCAAGCGATCGCCGACGTCCGCACCGAGCGGACCGCGCTTGCCTACCGCCGCGAAAGCTCCGCGCGCATCACGTGGGCCTACGCTGCCGCCGCCCTCGTGGGCAGTGCGCCGCACGACCAGGTCGAACGCAGAAACGCAGCGCTGAGAGTGTTCCAGGGCGGCGAGGTGGCGGCTTGATCCCCCTCGTCTATCGGGGACGACTCGGCGGCCTGACGGCCTGGCTGGTCGCGTTGACGGGAGCCTACGGCGAGACGCCGCTGGCCCAACTCCGCCGCAAGACGCGGCACTGACTCGCCTGCGGACGCGCGCCATGGTGGCGCACCTCGGTTGGTAGCCGCGCGCAGCGGTGGCGAGAACTGCGCTGACAGCCGGGAAAGACCGGCGACCTTTTGCCCCGGACAATCCGGTGATGATCCCGGTGTTCGCGACCCGGGAATGGGGCGGTTCAAGTCCGCCGCGGGGCGCCGCCGGAATACCGGCTTTCAACGAGGTTCCTATGAGCAATGAACAGCGCACCGCCCGCGAGCGGATTGAGGCCGTCGTGATGGGACTGATCGCCAGCACGAGCGACGAGGCGCGCGGACTGAGTTCCGCGAAAACGGCGGATGACGTCAGGAGTGCCGCCCTTGCGACCGCGATCGATGCGGCGAATGCCCAGGTCGCGATCCTGGAAATCCTCAACGACCTAAGCCACGGCGCAACCGCCCTTTGATTCGACCTTTCAAACAACGGAGTTTCCCATGGCTATGACCACTGTTCCGACGAACGCCCCCGCAACCGACACCGCGAAACCGGCACGCATCACTGGCAACTATTCCGATTCGGCCACCCTCGGTATCGCCCTTGAGAGCGCATCGGCGCGAGCGCACCTCGTGTCGCCGGTCAACGTTGGCTTTTCGATCCCGATGCTTCACGAGGTGGCCATCGTCGCCGTCAAGATCTTAGAGGCGGAAGTCTACCCGACGCAGGGCGGCAAGATGGGCCTCACAAAGTCGGCACTTGACCGCATCGCCATCGCCGCTGGCGTCGAATGGGACCCACGCGAAAGCCGCCGCTTGGACGACGGGAGCGACCCGCTTTTCGTCGAGTACCAGGCCGTCGGCCGCTTCCCGACGCTCGATGGCTCCTACCGCACGATCACGGGGACGAAGATCATGGATCTCCGCGACGGAAGCGCGCAGATGCGAACGATTCTCGCCGCCAAGAACGGTGAGAAGACCCTCTCGCAGACGCGAACCTTCATCGGCGAGCACGCCGAGTCAAAGGCGAAAAACCGTGCGATCCGCAGCGGTCTCGGTCTCCGCAGCGGCTACACGTCCGACGAACTCAACAAGCCGTTTATCGTCGCGCGCCTCATCTTCAGCGGCCACTCCGACGACCCGGAAGTCCGCAAGATCGTTGCGACGGAGATGGTCCGCCAGCGGTTCAGCGCCGAGCGCCAGCTTTACGGTGTCTCCCGCCCGGTCGCTCCCACCAGTGCCCTCCCGGCCGCGCAGTCGATCCCCGCTGGTTACACGCCGCCGCCGATCTCGACGACGGCCGTGGACGCGGACGACGACTTCCCCGTCGGGAACTACGACGGTGCGTTCGAGCCTCCCGCCGACAGCCGCTTCGCCCACCGCGGCGACGCCGACGCGGCCGACCAGGGGAAGTTCTGATGCCCCGCATCCTCTTCCTCGGAGACTCGCACTTCAACGAGCGTTCGCGCTTCGCGGAGTGCGTCGAGATCCACAACCGAATCGCGGACATCGCCCGCGACGAAGCGGTGGACCTCGTCGTCCACTGCGGCGACGTGTTCGAAGGTCCCCGCGTCGCCGACCTGACGGAGCGGCGCGCCTTCCGCGCATGGGCGCAGCGGATTACCGCGACGGCGTCGCTCGTCCTCATCCGTGGAAACCACGACCCGCGCGGCGAACTCGCGGAACTCGCAAGCGTGTTGCCGGATACCTATGCCATCGAGGGCGCGGAAGTCGTGCACATCCCCTACGGCCGCGAGGGGCGAACCATCGCCCTTGCCGGCATCGCGTGGCCCCATCGCGCGGAGATCATGGCCCACGCCACGAGCCGCGAGGCGGGGGAAGCGACGCTCGCCGACGCGGTGCGCGCCCTCTTCCTGGGGATCCGCGTCGAGCTCGAACGCCACAGCGGCCCGCGCATCGCCGCCGCTCACGCGATGGTCCGTGGCTCCCAGACGTCGGCGGGGCAGCCTCTCGTCGGCTGCGACGCGGAGATCGGCGCGGAAGACCTGGCGCTTCTCGGTGTGCCGCTGGTCGTTCTCGGCCACATTCACAAGGATCAGCGGTGGAAGGTCGGCGACACCGAGATCTTCTACACGGGTAGCCCGCGGCGCACGGCTTACGGCGAGGTGGAAGAGAAGACGGTCATGGTCGCCGACTTCGGCGACGACGGGGAATTCCTCTGGTCGCGTTTTCTCCCGACCGGCGCCCGGCGCATGGTCCTTGTCGACCTTGCGGAATGCGCAAAGGGTCTTGACCTTGCGCAGTTTGCCGGTGCCGAAGTTCGGATTCGTTACACCTGCGACGCGGACCGTCAGATCCAGTCTGATCAGGCACTGGAAAAGGCCAAGGCCCTCGCCATCGCGAGCGGCGCGCACGCGGTCAAAACCGAACTCGTGGTGCGTCACGCGACCCGTGCGAGAGCCCCTGAGGTGACCGAC
>JAAFHJ010000148.1 GCA_013298325.1 Myxococcales bacterium
TCTTCCGATCTGTCCTGTTTCCCGATGGCGCGAAGCGGGGCCATCGCCCCCTTCTTTCGGTCGAGACGGACCGGCCCCCGACGATCTCCAGCGTTCACGGAGCTGCGCTCAGAACGAAACGCCAAAGATGTCGCGGACGGTGTCGTAGGGCTCGTCGTTTGCCTCAAGGTCGAGGAGGCCGACGCGGAGACTGACGGTCTCCTGGTCGTTCCACGGCCACCAAAGCCCGAACACCATCACGCCGCCGATCGGGCCGAGGGTAAAGCAGTGTTGGTTGCCACGGAGGCCCCCCGTCCGCTCGCAGAGATCAACAATGTTTGCGGGCGCGTGAACAAGAGTCCGTGCATTATACACGTCTCGAAAGGTGCGCCTCGCGATCGCTTCCGCATTCGGCGCGTACTCGCCCGGCAACGACGACGTCATGCACTGAAATCGACCATCCCAGGACCAGCCGCGCGCGGGGAATTCCCGGCGAAAGGTGCGAAGAGTCGCGAACAGCGTTTCCCATTCGGGAGGGCTTTTCGGTGCCATTGGATCCGAACGCGTATCATAGGTTCGTGATCGGGTGTGGGATGGCGAACCTCACTCACGCAGGCGCGAAATCAACTCGGCGAAGTTGCAGGGGCGATGCCGGGAGTCGAGCTGCTGGCGGAGGATGAGATCCCACCCGTCGCGGCAGGCGCTTGGCGAGCCGGGGAGCGCGAAGAGGTAGGTCCCCCGGAGGAGACCGGCGGTCGCGCGGGACTGAATCGTCGCTGTGCCGATCGTTGCATAGCTCAGCCAACGGAAGAGTTCACCAAACCCTGGAATTTCCTTCTCGCAGACGTCTCGGAAGGCCTCGGGGGTGACGTCGCGCCCCGTCACCCCTGTACCACCGGTCGTGACGACGACGTCGATCCCATCCTCGCTTGCAAGGGCACGCAAGCATGCTGCGATCGCCTCGCGATCGTCTTTCACCAGGAGTCGCCGCGCGAGTTCGTGACCGTCACGAACAATGTATTCCGCAAGCAAATCACCCGAGCGGTCATCTTCCGGAGTGCGGGTGTCGGAGACGGTCACGACGGCGATCCGGAGCGGATGAAAGGGGCGCGAGAGGTCGAGGCGAGACGGAGGCGGCGACGTGAGCATTGGTTGCTCTCTACACAGAACCGCTGAGCCTGTCGAAGGCCGGCCCTCAACGGAACGCGCGCAACACGAGCTCCACGAGCGCGTGCGTCGCCTCCACGGCACGCGAAGCTTCCTGGCGATAGACGTAGCGAAGTGCTACCGCCTCAACAGCAGAAACCAACGCAAATACGGTAAGTTCGTCCGGTGGACGGGAGACGTCGCCGCTCGCGTGGGCGCGCGCGAGCCCCTCCAGCAAGAACGCCGAAAAGCGCTGGATGACCGCCTCGCGACGGACTTCGTGCTCGGGTCCGAGAGCCCGCACTTCCACGAAAAGGACGCGCGCGAGGTCTTCGTCAGCGGCGATCATCGCCAAAATCGCGTGGACGCCCGCTCGAATCTTCTCCACCGGCCCCGGCGGCGCCGCGGCAACCGCACTCTCGACCGCCTGAAAAAGCAGCCGCCCGGTTTCCGTGTGAAGCGTCAGCACCGCCGATGGGAGGTCGTCGAAGTGCTCGTAGAAGGTCCGCCGGCCGACGCCCGCGACGTCGATCACGTGCTGGACGGTCGTCTTGGAGAGGCCGCGACTCGCGACCACGCTCGTCGTCGCCGCGAGGATTTTTGCACGCTGTTCGCTGCGACGCTCGGGCGTCGTGTGGGAGCGGTCCCACTTGCCGGTGCCCGGGCTGACAGCCGAAGCGCTTCGACGTCTTGACGTTGCCATAAAAACACCTATGTTTCTTTCATGCCGAACGGAGGCTTGAGAACGATGGAAACTTCGCAGGACGCAGGCGTGGAGACGACGGTGGCAGCAGGCGCGGGAGTTCCGCAAGAGCGTAAAATTCCGCTGCGCACCCCCAATTTCAACTTCGATTCGCTCCCCGATCGATGGTTCGCCGACAACCTCGTCGCGACTTCCATCGTCAATGCTCTTCACCTGCTCTTCCCGGACGGCGAGCGTTTCTTTATCCGCTCCGTGAACCACTACAAGGGCAGTGTCGGTGACGATGCAGAGCTCGTGAAGGCGATCCGCGACTTCGCCGGCCAAGAGGGGCGCCACGGCTATGAGCACGAGCGCGTGTTCGCGAAAATGCGCGAGCAGGGGTATCCGGTAGACGCCTTTCTCAAGGTATTTAAGGGCTTTGCTTTTGACTTCATCGAGAAGAGGTCCCCCCACGCCCTCCGCCTTGCGACAACGGCCGGCGTAGAGCACTTCACGGCGACCCTCGGTCGCGTCGCCCTAGACACCGACCTCCTGACGAACATGGATCCGGCGATGGCCGACCTCCTCCGCTGGCACGCCCTTGAGGAAATTGAGCACCAGGACGTCGCCTTTGACGTCCTCCAACGGGTCAACCCTTCACTCGCCCTTCGCGGCGCGGGGCTCGCGTTCGCGGGGCTCATGGTGTTTCCGTTCTGGCTCGGCGGGAGCGTTTACCTGATCGGAACAAAGGCGCGCTCCATCGACGATCTCCGCTCGAGAACCGGGAAAAACCCCTACAAAATGATCCCTTGGCGCAAGCTAGGCAAGGCGGTCGTTGACTACCTCAAGCCGGGCTTTACCCCCGGCGAAGCGGGGGACGACATCCGCATCGCCAAGACACGTGCATGGTACATGAAGCGCCAAGAAGCGGCCCGCACCGCGAAGGCCGCTTGATCGATCGCAGACGCCGCGCTGAGAGGCTGCCGCCCCGGAGGTCACTTCGGGGCGTTTTTTCTTGGAGGACGTTTGCGAGCCCCCGATAGAGCCACCGATGTTTTTTTAGCGATGTCGAGTGGTGCCGGGCATTCGCGCCGAAGCGTGCAGGATGCACACTCTGCCCCCCGAAAGATCCGGTCGAAGCGCTCTTGAAGGCGATCGAGGATCACGTCGTCGTCGACGATGGCGCCGAGCTCGAAGTTTCGCCGCCCGTCCCCCTTCCCGCCCAGTCCTGCACCGGTGAGGTTCGCGCTGCCAAAGTAGGCCCAGCGCCCATCGACGAGCACCAACTTGAGATGCACGCGCATGCAGTGGTGGGCGGTCGGACGGCGAACGGTCGCCGCGTTGCCGCGCTCAGCAAGAAGGGCCCGTTCGGTCGCGGCGAACGCACGTGAGGGTTTCCCGCCATGCAAGAGCCGCACGTCGATGCCGTTCTGAGAGAGATCCCAGAGCCGCGCAAGGAACGTCGTCCAGCGCCCGGCCGCACGATCTCGGGTACCCATCGGCGCCTCGACGCGCACGTCTTTGACATTCGCCGACGATATCCAGACAGAAACCCGCGCCTCACGGAGCAGGCGTTCGAGGACGTCGTCGTAGTGGGCGCCGTCCTCCACCAGCGAAAGCGCGACGCGGCGCGGTGCCTCCGTCATGCCGCGTGCGGCGAGTCGCCGAGGGGGCGCGGGCGCTGCGCTTCGCCGAGAATTTCGAGGCACCCTTCCAGGGTGTCGCAGGTGTTCAGACGGTTGCGAAGCTGAGCGGCGCCGTGCATCCCGGAGAGGTAGCCGGCGAGGTGGCGCCGTGTGACCCGCACTCCGTGAACCTCTCCGCGCGCCGCAACGTTGGCAATCAAATGTTCTTTGCAGAGCTCAATTCGCTCGTCAAAGGTCGGCATCTCCAGCAGAACGTCTTTGTCGACGTAGCTCCGGACTTCACGAAAGATCCACGGGTGCTCAATGGCGCGACGCCCGATCATCACCCCTTCGCAGCCGGTCTCGTCGAGGGCCCGCCGGGCATCTTCCGCGCTCTTCACGTCCCCATTGACGATGACGGGAATCGAGACGACCTCCCGGGCCTTCTTCGCCCAGCTCCAGTCGGCCTTCCCCGAGTGCCCCATTTGGGCAGTACGACAGTGGAGCGTGAGGGCGGCAACCCCCACATCTTCCAAGCGTTTTGCCAATTCCACAATTGGCATATCGCTCTCCGGTCCCCAGCCGATCCGCGTCTTCACGGTGACCGGAAGCTTCACGCGCTCAACGACCATTTTCGCCATCGCGACCATGGCAGCGGGGTCCCGAAGCCACCCCGCCCCGGCGCCACGTCCGGCGATTTTGGGCACCCAACATCCGCAATTGATATCGAGGTAGAGTGGGTTCGCTTCTTCGGCGATTTCCGCAGCTTCGGCGAGGCGCCCCGGATCTGCCCCGTAGATTTGAATGGCGGTGAGGGCGTCGTCGGTCGAAAGGTTTAACTTTCGGCGTGCCTTCGTGCACCCGCGGAGGAGCCCTTCGACATTGACGAACTCAGTCACGCAGATCGTCGCCCCGTACTTGCGGCAAAGGCGGCGGAACACGTCGTCGCTCACGTCCTCAAGGGGGGCGAGGATGGCCGGTTTTTGCGCGAAAAGAGCACGAAGTTCCTGATGGGTCGCCACGCGGGCCGCTTAGCGCAACTCCCTGCGCCCCCCCACCGGTTTGTTGCGCCAACGTCCGAGCACGAGCGTTCAGCCCGGAACCTCTTATTGAAAACAATAGTCGACTTCACCTACCACTCGCGTAAAGGGGTTGCGACGCCATGGGCCGCTTTCGCACTCGCCTCCTCCCGTTCGCCTCGCTCCCCCTTCCGCTCCTCGCGCTGCTGGCAAGGCAGGCCCATGCGCTGCCAATCACTCCGACGGAACCGTCTGCCGGTTCGCCGGCGGCTGTCGTCGAGGGGCCTTCAAAGCCGGAAGAACCGCCGACGGGCAAGCCAGAAGAGCCGGAAACGCTCCAGGTCCAGGGTTCGCGGACGGCGCAGACGTCCGGCTCGGTTCACGTCGTCAACGAAAAGCAGCTGAAGCGTTTCAACTACGACAATCCCGAACAGGTGCTCCTACAAGTCCCCGGAGTTTATGTGCGCGGGGAGGACGGCGTCGGCCTTCGACCGAACATCGGTATGCGCGGCGGCAACTCAGATCGTAGCAAGAAGCTCACATTGACTGAGGATGGAATCCTATTTGGTCCGGCCCCCTATGCCGCCCCAGCCGCCTACTATTTCCCATTGATCGGTCGCATGCGCGGCGTCCGAGTCACAAAAGGTCCTTCCTCAATCATAAACGGCCCGCAGACGGTCGCAGGCGCCATCGATTTGATGACCCATGAGGTCCCAGCCACGCACACCGGCTACTTGGATACCGCGTTTGGCCAGTACGACTTTCGACGCCTCTCGCTGGGCATCGGTTCCGGCGACGAGAAGGCCGGCTTCTGGATCGAGGCCGAGCAGCTCGCCAATACCGGCTTTAAGACGATTGATCTCGTCGGTGGGGATACCGGCGCGGTGCGAAACGAGGCGATGGCGAAGGGGCGATGGGTCCTGGATCCGGAGGCGAAGATTCAGCAGGTCTTCGGCATTAAGCTCGGCTATTCGGAAGAGCGCTCGAACGAAACCTACACGGGACTTACCGACGCAGACTTTCGCGCGACCCCCTTTCGACGCTACTTTTCGACTCAGTTCGACCAAATGACCTTCCACCGTACCCAGGTCGAAGGGTCGTATGCCGTCCATTTCTCGAAGCATTTTTCGCTCACCACGACCGCCTACCGGCACGACCTCGACCGAACGTGGCGAAAGTTGAATCGCCTCGATCAGGGCTCAGTGGCGGACGTGCTCGCCGACCCGACTTCATCCGCAAATCGAAGAGCTTATGGGATCCTCACCGGAGCGAATGACTCCGCGGGCGCCATCGACACGCTCTGGATCGGGCCGAACCGACGCACCTTTGTCTCGGAGGGGGTGCAGACCGTCGCCAAATACGACGGGAAGACCGGCCCGGTCCGCCACAAAGTGGAATATGGTCTCCGCCTCCACTACGATCAAATCGTACGTGTGCACTCGGAAGATGGCTTCTTCGTCAAAAACAAGGCCCTCGTAGCTAACGGCCTTCCCACACTAGTCACGGCCGACAATACCGACAGTGCGGCCGCCTTGGCGAGCTACGCCACCGATACCATCGACGTCGGGCGCTTTCAGTTTACCCCCGGCGTCCGCGTCGAAATGATTCACGGAAAAAGCGTGGATCGTCTCGCCGGGACGAGCATTTCTGCCTTGCAGAAGGTCCTTATTCCTGGAATCGGTGTCTACGGCGCTGCGGTAAAATCAAAGAAGCAAGAGCTCGGTTTCCTCGCGGGGATTCATAAAGGGTTCAGCCCGGCCCCTCCCGGCGATGCAAAGCCCGAAGAAAGCTGGAACGTCGAGGCAGGCAGTCGCTACACGACGCGCCATCTGCGGGCGGAAGTTCTCGGATTCCTCAACGAATACTCGAATCTCATCAATATCTGCGCGCCGGAAAATGGCTGCATCAATCAGACCGAGCGTTCGTCGTCGGCGGGTAGCGCCCGCGTGTACGGCGTAGAAGCGTACGTAGAGGGGGAGATGCCGTTTAGGTTGGGGGCAACGTCGAGAGCACCCGCGAGCGAAGACGCAGGCCACCAGGCGCTGCCGAGCCTGAAGCTCGCGATCCCATTTCGTGCATCTTACACCTATACACACACGGCGTTCCTGAGTGAGTTCGAATCGTCCGATCCCCAGTTTGGAAAGGTCTTTTCTGGCTACGAAATGCCCTATGTTCCGCGGCACCAATTTGCCGCGAGCACCGGCCTTGAGGGCGAGCGCTTCGGGGTGAACCTCGGCGCGACCTACGTGGGAAAGAGCCGTGAATTGGCAGGAGATGGCGCCTATGACCCGGCGAACACGACCGACTCCTACCTGCTCGTCGATGCTTCCGCGAGGCTGACTCTTGCGAAGGGGCTTTCCGTCTATATCAATGGTCGTAACCTCGGCGACGAACACTACCTAGTTTCGCGGCGCCCCTTCGGCGCGAGGCCGGGCGCTCCGCGGTGGGTCCAGGCGGGTGCAAAGTACACGTTCTAACGTGGTCTCCGATCCGCCGTCTCGCCGGACGGAGACGAACGTGCTCATCCCCCTCGCCGTTTCCCCGCCTCCTTTGTAGAGCGCTGGCATGGAATCCTTCGACGCCGCTCGTTGCCTGCGGTTTTCGGCGCGGACTGCCGTCGGCGCCGCGACGAATCGCCTCACCCAGGCCTACGCGGAACGCGCGGCAATCGGCCCAGTGTTTGACCTCACGGTGGCCAATCCGACTGACGCCGGCATTCCCTACGACGCAGCGGCGATTCTTGGTGCCTTCCAACAAACAGAGAATCTTCGCTACGAACCGCTGCCCTTTGGGTTACCTTCCGCGCGCGAAGCGGTTGCGGCCGATCTACGCACCCACGGGACGAACGTCACCGCCGAGCAGGTGGTCCTCACAGCCAGTACTAGTGAAGCATACAGCTGGCTGTTCACGCTCCTCTGCGACCCCGGAGACGCGGTTCTCGTGCCGGCCCCCTCCTACCCCCTCTTCGACTTTCTCGCGAAGTTTTCCGGCGTTGAGCTGATTCCTTACCCGGTACGTTACGACGGTGCCCACTACATCGACGTCCGAGATCTCGAAGAAAGACGAACCGATCGAACGCGTGCGATTCTCGTCGTCTCGCCGAATAATCCAACCGGTCACTATTTGAAGGAGGCCGAGCGTCGGCAGCTTCTGTCGCTCGATCTACCGATTGTATCGGACGAGGTTTTCGCGCGTTATCCGCTCCGTGATGACCCAACCAGGGTTACTTCGGTGGCGGGCCACGAGAAGCGTGGTCTCGTCTTCGCCCTATCAGGTCTCTCGAAGCTCGCGGCGCTTCCGCAAATGAAGTGCGGCTGGATTGTCGTTGATGGTGCGCCGCCCTATGTGGAAGAGACCCTCGAGCGACTCGAGTGGATCGCCGATACGTTCCTTTCGGTGAGCACCCCCGTCCAGCGTGCGCTACCGGCGCTGCTTGCGAGTCGCGACGTGCAGGAATCGGCCATCCGCGCGCGTTGTGCGAGGAATCTCAGCTATCTGCGACGTTGCTTGCAGGATGCACCTATCTCCCTCCGCGATCTGGAAGGGGGGTGGTATGCGACACTTCGCCTACCGGTCCACCTCGACGAGGAGAACTTCTGCGTCGACCTTCTCCGCACCTGCGGCATCGTCGTCCATCCGGGATCCTTCTTTGATCACGACGAAGGATCCTTGGTCGTTGTGTCACTGCTTACGCCCCCTTCCACCTTCGAATACGCGACTCCGATCCTGATTCGTGAGGTTTGCAAGGAGGCATGAATGACGCGCCCAACGCAGACACGTGCGGGCAATTTCGTGCGTTATGCACGCATCAGCGTCCCGGTGACGCGCCCGGCACTCGCCGTCGGCGCCTCTCTCGCATTTCACGAGTAATTGCGACGGCGACGCGAACGGCGCGCCGATCAACAGCAACGACCTGCCGTTCATTTGGCGGAGCGGTCGAGAGCGGCTAGCTTCGGGCTGTGAGCGCGGCCCCCCCAAAAACAGGACCTGTCGACGGCAGCTCACCGCCGCCGAACGTACGATTTTCCGGGTCGACACCTCCCCCGCGTGTTGCCGAAAATCTCAGGGAATCCAAGCCGCTTCGCGTCGAGGACGTCGTCCCCCCGCCCGCGCGGAAGGTTCCGAAAGTCGTTGCTTATGTTCGCGGGTTTCTCAAGCGCCACGAAAAGAAGCTCTGGTGGCTTCATTCAGTCTATGCGCTCGGGCTCGGTACCTCGGTCGTTCTCTTTGCCAACAAAGGCTTCGATCATGCACGATTTCTTGCCATTTCGTTGGGGGCCGTCTGGCTTCTCTTGATTCTTTTTTTTCGCCTCTTTGGCGAAGGAAAGAATCAACTTTCTACCGAGGGTGCGCCGGCGAAGACCAAGCTCGGTTTCTTTGCGGTCACCTACGTATTAAAGAATCTTTACCAGGGGATGCTATTCTTCCTCCTCCCCTACTATTGGAAAAGTTCCACCTACGGCGCCCGCAATTTTCCCCTTGTGCTGGTGCTCGGGGCCTGCGCCCTACTGTCGACGTTGGACGTCGTGTTCGACC
Source organism: Myxococcales bacterium (assembly GCA_013298325.1). Lineage (GTDB taxonomy): Bacteria > Myxococcota_A > Polyangia > Polyangiales > Polyangiaceae > JAAFHJ01. Next base: position 8,988 of record JAAFHJ010000148.1, read on the forward strand.
GTTTCCTAATGCGCTTCCGCATTGCGGCATCGGTATTCTACGGCGTAACCCTCTTTGCCTGCCTTAACCTCGTGTTCCCGGCTTTGTTTCCGGAGACGAGGAGCCTCGTTTCGTTGCTCGTCGCCTCGTTCACGAGCGTCGTCGCCTTCTTCACGATCCACGTGCGCGCCAAAGCACTCAACCGCCCGTGGTTCTTCAGCCTTCTCGCAGCCGCGTCGGTGGCTGGCTCGGCCGCCGCCTACGCGGGGCGGCGTTTCTTGCCCCCCGTTCCGATGTACCTCGCCCACGGCGCCGTCGGCCCCGCCGTCCTCGACGACGGCCGCTTGAGCATGGAGGCAGGCACGCTTCACACGTCGGTCGTGAAGCAGGTCTTTGCCGTCACCGACGTCGTCATTCCCGGTGGCAAAGGGGAC
>JAAFHJ010000149.1 GCA_013298325.1 Myxococcales bacterium
GCGCTCGGCGGGGCTCCTTGATCGGCGCGCGCGCGTTGGACCTCGTCCGAGTCGTTCAGTGAAAGTGGTGCCGCTGCGGGGGCCGCTGGCGCAGGAGGGGCGACGCCGCCCGCGCCGCGCGTCGGCCCGTGGACCGACTCACCGATTGCACCGCCGAAAACCTTCTCGGAGGCCCCCTCTCGTGCGGGCGCCATCGCGACAGGTGCCGCCGCCGCCCCCGGCGCCCCTTCTTCGCTTACAGAAATCGACCGCGCAGCGTCGCGATTCCCGTAGCCGCGGCGCAAGAGGAGCGCGCTCGACCCAAACATGAGCAGGAAAACCGCCGCCATCCGCGCTTGCGGACGCATCGCCCAGCGTCCCGCCAACGAAATGACGTTCCCGACCGCCGACGGCTTCGCCACCGGCGCGCTTGCCGGCACCGGCTCCACGGCATGGGCGTCGAATTCGGCAAGTGCTGCAGCGAGAATGCGATCTTCCAGTCCGGGCGGAGCGGTCGGCTCGGACAATGCCGCGAATTTCTTACCGGCCGCGAGGACCTGCCACTCCTCCTCGCACGCCGCGCAGGTGCGCCGATGCTCCGCGAGCGCTTCCTGCGCCGCGCCACCGAGCTCTCCGTAGAGCTCGTCCAGCATCTGGTCTTTCACCTGTTCGCAGTCCATGGTCGTTGGCCTAGTGTTCGTTCGGTGTCTGTTATTTCAAGGTCTTTGCGTACTCTTCGTACTCACGCAGCGCCGCCTGTAGGCGCTCGAGCGCATAGCGCATGCGACTCTTGACGGTATTTTCGGACACCCCCGTCAACTCGGCGATGTCTTTGAAAGGGACGTTGCCGACCTCGCGGAGCAAAAAAACCTCGCGTTGTTCGTCGGGCAATAGTTCGACCGCTGCCGAAATTCGGACGGAAAGCTCGGAAGATACTGCGCCGCGCTCGACGTCGGCCCGCCGGTCTGCGGTGCGCTCGAGGAGACTCGGACCGTCGCCGTCGTCGCCGGGGCGCGGTTGGTCGAGGGAGGGGTGGCGCCGATGGGCCGCCTTGCGAAGGTGATCGATGCAAAGGTTGCGAACGATCGTAAAAAGCCACGTCAAGAAGCGCGCTTCCGGTTTGAAATCGTGTCCGCTCTGGACGAGACGAACAAACGCGTCTTGCGCAACGTCCTCGGCAACTTGAGGCGACCGGACGTGCCGCATCGCGAAGTGGAATACCGCTCGAGAGTGACGCTTGACGAGTTCCCCAAGCGCCCCGCGCTCTCCCGCCTGGAAACGGGTCATCAACTGTTCGTCGCTCAGCATCATCGTCGCGCCCCACGGCGGCGCGCAGAGGCGCGTTCAGGGCGGGGCGGAACACTGGAGCGAAGTACATCCTTGGGCGTCAAACGGCCCCGCGGCGAAAAAGATCTCGCGCTCGCCGACAAAAGTCGCGAACCGCTTCCGACGCGCCCCACGCCACGCGCGATCGACCTGCGGAGAGCCGGGCGAATCGAGCGGTGGGGGACTTCCGGGAAGTGCATAGGCAAGACGGCAGACCGAGGACCCCGGCGCGGAGCGGAAACTCGGCGCGACCGACGACGCGTCTGCGGTCATATTCGGCCCGTTCGGGAACCTCAACCCCAAACCGGCCCTCCAAGTGGACTTGGACGCCCAGTTTTTGGGATGGCTCGACCAAATCGTGAAGGGCATGGTTGCATGGAGGGGCGCTTCCCTCCTACATTGCATCCGTCATAGCCGGGGATTGTGCGACCGCAACCAAACGCGGGGCACCCGAACCGGCCTCTTCGACACGGGTTACAGGCTTGACGTCGCTGCGATTATCGGGCGACACGACGGACGCTTCAAAGGGGTATTCGGTATGCGAGCAAGTGGGAAATGGGCACTGCCCTTGGTGGCTTCGGCAGCAGCATTCGCGTTCGCGTCTCAAAGCGCATTCGCGCAGACGAAGACCGCCGCCCCCTCAGCAGCGCCATCGGTTTCCGCGGCTCCTGCCGCTGCACCTGCCGCGTCGGCTGCCCCGGCTTCGTCGGCGGCGCCTGCAACCGCCGCATCGACGTCGACGAGTTCAGCGCCATCTAACGGCATTGATGGGGCGACCTACGCGGTACGACTTCGGGACCTCGAAGTCCGGGTAGACGATTTGAAGGATCAGATCCGGCGTAGCCATACCCGCCTCTCGTTGCTCTCGGACACCATTCTTTCGGGCGGTGCATCGGGGTCGCGCCTTGAGGTTCAGTTCCGCAACGAAATGTCGAGCGCTTTCAAGCTTGTACGCGCGCTTGTCGTGATCGATGGCGCCGTCCAGTACAACAAGACCGATGAGACCGGCACGCTCGACGAACAGAAAGAGATCCCGATCTTCAATGGATCGGTGCCGCCGGGCGACCACACGGTGCAGGTTGCGCTCACGTTCAAGGGCAATGGCTACGGAGTCTTTAGCTATTTGAACGGCTACAAGTTCGACGTGAAGGGGGCACACTCGCTCACCTCGGTCGAGGGGAAGCAGCTCGTCCTCGTCGCGACAGCGCTGGAGCGTGGTGGGGTGACCACACCGCTTGAGCAGCGTCCCAACGTCGATTGGAGCGAAAAAATTCAGCCGATTGCGGGCACCATCAAGGCACCCCCGGCGGCGGCGGCGCCTGCGGGAGGCGCGAAGTGAAACGGCCGCTCGGCATTCTGCCGGCGGTCTTCGCGCTTGCGCTCCCCGGCTTCGTGTACGCAGATAGTGCTGCAAAAGCGGAAACCGCCCGGTCCACCGTGGCGGAAGTCGCGAAAGAGTCGCCGTCGGTTCAGACGGCCGTCGAAGGCGCAAAAGGGGCCCGCGCGACCGCTGAGCAGCGACTTGCGAACGGCGAACTCCTCTACCGCTCGAAGGACTACATGCGCGCGCAGGTAGTCTTTTCGGAAATTCTGGAAGAGTTTCCGGGGACTCGCTCGGAGCCGGATGCTCTTTGGCTTCGCGGTGAAACCTACTACGAATCCCGCGAGTTCCTGTCAGCACGGCGCGATTACAAGCGCCTCGTCGACAACGCGTCCGACCCTCGCTTCAATCCCTACCTGGGGCGCGCGCTTGGCCGTTTGGTCGACGTAAGCCTCCGGACGAACGACCTGACCGGTCTCGACGACCTCTTCGCCAAGCTGAACCAGGTTCCGTCTAGCCAGGTGGACGCCGGTCTCAACTACGCGAAGGGAAAAGCCTATTACGCACGGAAAGACTTCGTCTCTTCTGCCCAGGCTTTCCAGGCGGTCGGCCCCGGAACTGCCTACACGCACCAGGCGCGCTACTTCGAAGCGCTTATTGTGATGCGTCAGGCGCAGCTCTCCTCGCGGAAGGTCACCAACGGAGCGGTCGCCGCCGTCGACTACAAACCGGCGATCGAAGCCTTTCGGCGGGTGACCGTTCTGGAAGGCGATTCCGACGACCACAAGGACGTGATCGACCTTTCGCACTTGGCCATTGCGCGGCTTTTTTATGAAGCGGAGCAGTATGCGCAAGCGGCGGAGGCCTACGGCAAGGTTGGGCGCGACTCGAAGCAGTTCGACACGATGCTGTACGAGCTTGCCTGGGTCTACGTTCGCCAAGGGGACGTCCAGCGCGCCGAGCGTGCTCTTGAGGTGCTTTCGATCGCCGATCCGTCGTCTCCGGTCCTTGGGGAGGGGACGCTTCTGCGCGCCGACCTCCTCCTGCGTTCGGGCTCCTTCCGGAAGGCGCTTGAGCTCTACGAAACCGTCAAAGGTCAGTACGATCCGGCCCGCGTGAAGGTCGACACGTTCCTCACGTCGACGACAGATCTTCGCGTTTTCTATGAAAAATTGAGCCAGCAGCAGCTCGAAAGCCTCGACCAAGGCGAGCTTCCGCCCATGGCGGTTCAGTGGGCGCGCGAAGCAGAAGATGGTCCGATGGCATTCGCCGTCATCGACGACATCAACCAGTGCAAGACGCTCCTCAAGCAGTCGTATCAGCTCGTTGACAAGCTCAACGCCCTCGTCGGCGCTTCGAATCGCGTTCGAGCCTTCCCCGAGCTCCTCGCCGGTGAGCAAAAGGCGCTTGGCCTTCTCAACCGCTTGACCGTCGCTCGGGTCGCTCTCGCCGATGGCCTCGATGAGGAAGAAGGGGACGTCCAGGGCGAGCTTCGCCAAGTTCGTGACCGCCGCCGCGAGCTCCAGAAGGCCCTCGCGGGGATTCCGACGAACGCAGTCGAGTTCGATGCTCGGGACTACGATGGCACGCGCCAATGGAACAAGGTTTCCCAGGAACTGTCGCGGCAACTTCTTGAAATCGACCAACTTCAAGCGGTTGTCAACGGATTGCGTCGCGTCCTTCGTGACGATGTGGCGCGCGGGAAGGCACGCAACCCGACGGACGCGGCACGCTTTCAAGCGGAGCTCGACACCAACGAACGCGAGCTGAAGCAGAAGCAGAAAGAGATCACTGAGCTCCGCCGTCAGGTCGAGTTCGGCCGCGCACAAGTCGGGCTGGGCGATGCGCGCTACCAGGCCGATGTCAAGAACCGGAAAGAATTCCGGGAGGTTCTTGCGCGCGAAGTATCGCTCGCCGCCGCCGGGCAGGGGGGCACCGGTGCCCGCAACTACGCACAGCGCGTCTCATCGACGCTGACGCAAGCCGACCAGGAAGAGACCCGCCTCGTCGCCGCCTTCGATGCCCTCGAAACCCAGGTCGCCGCCAAGGTTGGCGAACTGAAAGAGAAAATCGAGCGCGAGCGGACCCTGCTCACCGGCTACGAGCAACGGCTCGCTACGCTCGACGGCGAAGCTCAAACCCTCGTTGCGAACGTCGCACGGAGAAACTTCGGCTTCGTTCGCGACAAGCTGAACAACATGGTTCTCCGCGCCGACGTCGGGATTACCGAGCAAGCGTGGGAAGTGCGTGAAGAGGAAATTTTCCGCGTGAGCGAGCTCCAAACGGAACGCGCCCGCCAGGAATCGGCCCTCGACGACGAGTTGAAAGAAGTGCTCGACGATTCGGGCCCCACGAAGTGATTGGCCCCGGCGGGGGGCGCCTTGTCCCCCGCTGGAGTTTGTCCGCGCTTTAGAATTTCGGGAACTTACGAATGAGAACGTTCAAGAGCAGGGGATTGGTCGCGCTCGGTGCGCTGCTTTCGCTTGGCACCGCGGTTGGTGTCTCCGCACAGCCGGCTGCTTCACCGGCGCAGCCAACGACGGCAGCCGGGTCGGCAGCGCCGAGCGTCGCCTCTGGGAAACCGACGACGCCGTCGAGCGCTTCGGCGGCCCCCGCGGCGTCGGCAGCCGCGCCGGTACCGGTCGCCCCGAAGGCAACCGAGCCTGCCGGCACCGATCCGCTGGCCGGTTCGACGGATCCCTACGTTCCGTTGGCGAGCGCACAGGTGCATCAGGCATCCGTTGCTCCTCCTGCGCCCGCGGGTGCCGCGCAGAGCCTCGATGCGCTACGTACTGAAGTGGAATCCTACGAGAAATCGGCAAAGGAATACCGCGACAGCATGACTTCCGTCATTCGTCTTCACTACGAGACGAAGAAGAAGGAGGTCCTCGCGGGCCTTGACGAGGACATCGCCATCGAGGTTGCCGAGCGCAACAAGGCCCGAAATACCGCGATTGAGCGCCTCGAAGCCTTTGTGGCTGCCTATTCAGGATCGCGCGCGCACCCGGAAGCGACGCCAGACGCCATGTTCCGCCTTGCAGCGCTTTACGAAGAGCGCGGTCGCGGCGAAGAGGGGGATTTGCCGGAAGCCCTCAAGCCGGCAATCAAGCTGTATAAGCGGATCGTTACCGAGTACCCGAAATACAAGGAACTCGCAGCGGTTTACTACTTTTTGGGCCACGCCTACAACGACGCTGGGCGTGTGGATGAATCCCAGAACGTTTGGCGTTCGCTTGTCTGCAACAACAAGTATCCCTACGATCCGGCCAAAGAAGACCCGAAGAAGCCGGGCCATGACGTTGTGTTGCCGATGCCGCAAGACAACGACGAGAACTACTGGACGAGCTGGCGCCAGCGCTACAGCGACGCGAAGTTCTTGAAGCCCGGCGGTCAGGACGTTACGTTTTCCGACCCATTCCCGAAGGAATGTACGCCGCTTGCACAGCCCTCTCTTTTGCCGGGGCAGGAGCCGAAGTACGTACCTGAAATTTGGTGGCAAATCGGCAACTGGGAGTTCGACCAGCTCGATTTTGCTTCCGGTTATGTCCGCGACGAAGCGGCGAGTGTCTACGGCTTCAATCGCGCGGCGAGTGCGTACCAGCACGCTATGCAGTTCAAGAAGCCGCCGATTTACGGCGTCGCGCTCTACAAGTACGCATGGACGCTCTTCAAGCAGCAGCGGTACGCGTCGGCGACGAAGGAGTTCGTAAAGCTCCTGAATTACACCGATCAGCAGCAGGCGCTCACTGGCGACCCCGGTGCCGACTTCCGAACGGAAGCGTACACCTACATCGCAGGCTCCCTCGCAAACGTTGATTTCGAGGGGCCGGGCGCAGACGACCCGTATATTCAGCGCCCAGACATCATCGAAACCGAGCCTCGCGCGGAAGTCGCCGAGAAGAAGCTTCACGTCGGCGTCGACCGCGTGAAGGACCCTGCGATCATTCCGCAGGACAAGAGCTGGACGATCGATATCTACAAGGCGCTCGCCAACGAATATCGGACGATCAATCAATTCAGCAATGCGATCGAGGTCTACGAGACCATTCTCGCGAAGTACCCGATGCATCCGTCGGCTCCCGAGGTCCAAGCGGCCATCAGTGAGACGTACGACCAGATGAATTTTACGCGGAAGCCCGGGACGCCCGAGTTCGAAGCAACAGCGGCGAAAGCCCTGGAAGCGCGGACCAAGCTCTCGAATTACATCGGAAATACTCCGTGGGTCGACGCGAACAAGGAGAACCCCGGCGCAATCCGAACCGCGGAACGTCTTGTAAAGGGCGGGCTCCGGCAGGCCGCGGCGACACACACGAATCAGGGGCGAAGCGCGTTTCAGACCGCCTCGGACACGGCCGATCCGGTTCGCCAGCTTGAGTTTCTCCAGCGTGCGTCTCAGGAATACAAGCTCGCAGCGGTTGGCTGGCGCGGCTACCTACTGCAGGACGAGAACGCTCCGGACGCCTACGAAAGCCGCTACTGGCTCGCCGATTCGCTTCGTTGGTACGCCCGTATTCAGGTCTTCCTCCACAAGGCGAAGCCTGCCCAGTTTGCAGAGCCGACAAAAGAGGACCTTGCCAACGCGCGGTCGGCTGCGGTTGTCGTCCGGGATTCGAACGAAGACGACAAGTACCTCGGCAACGGGGCCTTTTTCGTCGTTGACGTGAGCGACATCGACCGCGATCTCGCCTACGCGCGCTTCGAGACGTCCGGCGGTTCCGAGGGGATCGAAGGCCGCAAAGAGGTGAAATTCACCAGTGAAGGGGACGATCGCAAGGTCGTTAAAGACCCGATCCCGCCGGTCGTCGTCCAGTCTATGCAGGCCCGCGATGAATACGTCGTTCGTGTTCCTGCCAAGCTCGACGACGAAAAACGCGCATTGAGCTACGTGTTCTATGCGGGGGAAACGAACTTCCTCTACGGTCAGTTTGAGGAAGCACGGAAGCGCTTCGAGCCGATGTATCGCGCCGAGTGCGGCAAGTCTGACTACGGCTACCGGGCCTGGGAAAAGCTCATTACGATGAGCAATCTTGAGCATGACGTCGAGCGGTCGCGGCAGCTCGCCGAGGCCGAAAAGAATCACCCGTGTGCCATCTCCGAAGCCGACAAGGCCAAGGAAGGGCTCATCGTCAATCCTACCCTTCAAGAAGCTTCCTACGTAAAAGCACGTGCGAAGTTCAAAGAGGCTCAGGACGCTCCGCCGGGCCCGAAGAAGAACCAGCTATGGCTCGAAGCGGCGGCCCTCTACGAAGCTGCCCTTTCGGCTGCCCCCGGCCGCGACGAAGCGCCCGAAGCTGCGATGAACGCCGCCTATGCCTACAAGCAGGTTGGCGATTTCGCGAAGGCGATCGAACTCTACAACAAGTTCATTAACGAGTACGGCAACGAGGAGCGTCTCTCGCGTCTTGAGAAGGGCGACCCGAAGACGAAAGCGGCTCCGGAACCGAAGAAATACACGGAGCGTCTTGGCTACCTGAAGGACGCCTACAACGCTCTTGGAACGACCTACTACTCCTTCTTCAACTACCAGCGTGCCGCGGAAACCTACGAGAAGGTCGCCAACAATCCACGTTTCGACCTCGCCATGCGCAAGACGACGGCGCGCAACGCGATGATCCTCTTCGCGAACATGGGGCAGCGCGACAAGATGCTCGCGACCTACAAGGTCGTGATCCAGCTCCAGCCGACCGCCGACGAAAAGGCAAACGCGGACTATCTCGTCGCGTCCTACGACTACAAACAGTGGGACTCGAAGGGCGGCGACACGGGCCAGAACCGCAGCGCGCGTCTTGCGGCGGAATCGTCTCTGACCGCATTCTACAACTCGGCAAAGGCAAATCCGGCCGCTGCGAAGTACGCGCTTGAGTCGGCGTACTTCGTCGCAAAGATGAAGAAGACGGTCGGCGACGCCGCCTACCGAACTTGGTTCAAAACGACGATCGCCGCGTGGGAGAGCTTCAAAGCTCGCGCCCCGCAGGTGAACGGAAAGAGCGAAGCACTCGCGGCCCCTTACGTGGACTACGCTGCAGAGGCCGATTTTACCCTCGTCGACGAGCAAGTGCATGCGTCGTACGAGACGGATGGCAAGCACGTCTACGCGACGACCGTCGAAGACATGTTCGGCAAGTTCGACGACAAGACGAAGAAATACACTTCAGAAGGTCGCTACACGAAGAACGCGAAAGAGGCGGATAAGTGGGACCGCGAACTCGAACGCGTGGTCAAAACGTATCCGTCGCAGGAATGGGTCCCCGCCGCACTTGCGCGTCAGGGAAGCATTTGGGATACGCTTCGCACCGGCCTCTACAATGCGACGAAGGTCAAGTTGTTCACGCCGCAGGTTGAGTCGATCCTCACCAAAATGGAAAACAGCGGTCGCCCTGATCTCGAAGACAAAGCTGGCGCTATCCGTGACGCTGTTCGCGACGGATACCGTGGACGGCGTGACCGCGAGATCGAAGCGGCCGATACCGTGATGGTACGTCACTATGCGTCGGCCTTTGCATTCGCGAAGAAGGCCAACGTCCGGAATACGCAGGTCGAAAAGGCGGTCCGCCGCCTCGCGTACTTCACCGATATCATTGGCGACGCGAAGCTGAAGGTGTACGTCGAAGGCACCATCGATCCGACCGATCCGACGAAGAAGCTCGAGTATCGCGACGGCCTCTATCTCCAGAGTCGTCCGGGACAGAGCGCGCTTCCTGCGAACAACGGCAATGCAACGTCGCTCCCGGTGGCTCCATGAAAACCTACTTGC
>JAAFHJ010000015.1 GCA_013298325.1 Myxococcales bacterium
ATCTCCTTCTTCACCCCGATCGTGATGAAGAAGGGGCGTGCGGCACAGACGATTTCCGTCCTCGTCCGTCCCGAGGCGGCGACGGCGATGACCGAACTGCTCCTCCGGGAGACCCCAACGCTCGGCGTGCGTCGCGGCGAGGTCTCACGTATCGCGCGGTCGCGGCATATTGTGACCGTCGAAACACCTTGGGGGCCCGTCCCCATCAAGGTTTCTGAGGCGGTCGGTGAGGCACCCGCCCAGGCGAAGCCCGAGTTCGAAGTCTGCGCGAACCTCGCGCGAACGCAAGGAATTCCGTTGCGCGAGGTGCTGCGCGCCGCCCTCGATGCCTTCGCCGCCCGCGACCGTTAGGCGTGGCGCGGAAACCGAAGGCGGGGTCGCCGAGATCGCGCGGTTTCTACCCACGAATCCTCGGTTCCAGGTATGCTCGCGCCGCGTCTGTTTCTTGGCGCACGAAAGGCTGGAGTCATGAGCGCCTGCCCGCAATGCGGCACGATCGCGAAGCCCACGGACAAGTTTTGCAATACTTGCGGCTATCAGCTCCCGGCTGCCGCGGCCCCGGCTCCCGCTCCTGCCCAACAGGGCTACGGATATGGCGCGCAGCCTGGCTACCCGGCACCGCAGGAGCCGAGCTACGCGCAGCCGCCGCCGATTGAGCAGATGCAAATCGCCAATCCGGGCTACGCGCCGCAGGCCTACGCGCCGACGCCGGCCCAGGGGTACCCGCCGCCCCAGGCATCGCCGTCCCAGTATGGGGCGCCGCCGCAGCCGGCCTACGACCCGTATGCGCAGTACAATCCGGCACCTGCGCAGCCCTCCTACGGCCAGCAGCCGCCGGCGGCCGCCTACGACCCGTATGCGCAATACAATCCGGCGCCAGCGGCCTATCCGAACCCCTACGGCCAGCAAGCCCCCCAGCAAGGGTACGCGCAACCGGCAGCCCCCGCGCCCGTCTACGCCCCGCAGCCGGCTGCGGCACCGGCCCCTGCCCCTGCACCGATTCCAGGCCCCCAAGCGCCTGCCTACGATCCTGCGGCCAACGTGCCGCAATTGCTTGCGCATTCGCTTCGCGCGTTCCTGATTACCTATCAGTCGAACGTCGTCGGCGATTTCTGGCCCCTCTTCGGCGGGAAGAAGACGGTCGGTCGATCGAACTCGGGCGACACGGTCGACGTTCCGCTTGCCGACGCGACGATTTCGTCCCGTCATGCGGCCATCCACATCGACGCATTGGCGGGAACGGTGACCGTCGAAGACACCCAGTCGACCAACGGCACGTACGTCAACGAAGAGCACATCGGCTACAACGGTCGGCGTGAGCTCAAAGACGGCGACAAACTTCGTTTCGGCGGCTTTTCGACGATCGTGAAGATCGTTACTCGCCTCTGAGTTCTCGATTTTCTACCTTCTGGAACGCGCGCTGAACTTCGTATGAGCTCAAAGTATTTTGCCGCCACTCTCGCCCTCCTTGCAGCGTCGATCCCTGCGGTCGCCTCGGCACTTCCCGAGTCCCACCTATTGCGCATCGACCCCCGTGGTGGCGTGAATGAGAGTTCCCCGGTACTCACCACGCTCCTCGAAATTGGCGAATTCAAAACGGTAAGCGACGCGCTCTCCGAGTGTTCCAACATCCGTTCCGAGGACGCCTACAACGACTGCGTCGGCAACGCGATGGAGAAGCCGGGGGCGTTGTGGACCGCGTTTAAGTTCCCGGAAGGGGCAGCGAAGCTCGCTGTGCGCGTCGACAGTGTCGACCAGCCAGCAACGTTTGTCAGCAAAGCGGCCTGGAAAGACGTTCAGAAGGATCCCGGAATGGGGACCGCCTGGCTCGTCGCCCTCGACGCATCGAACGGCATGGGCGCTCGCTATGGGGATGCCCGGGAAGTCGCGTTTGAGTTCCTCAAGTCGATGGCGCCCAACGACCTCATGCGCGTCGTCATCTTCGACGATCGGGCTCAGGCGTACACAGCCGACTCAAAGTGGCAGAGCTTCGCGAACCGAGCGGCCGTCAAGACGGTCCTCGACAACACAACCTCGGCCGCCCCTTCGTCGAGTTCGGGGAAGCCGCTTTTCGACATCGTCAAGAACGTCATTAAGAGCGGCTTCAACGACCTCGGGAATACGGGGAGCACGCTGACCATTCCGATTCACCAGAGCTTTGTGCTCCTCTCGAATGGCGCCGGGCGCAACGACGCGATTACCGGGTCGGCGGCGGCGGAGCAACTGAAGCAATACGCGAACAAAGGGCGCTTCCCGGAAGAGAATACCGCGAGCCCGAAGACGCCTTTGCCGATTGTGAGCGTTCTCTTTCCGAACCCGAAGGGCGGATTGATGAACGGGACCTACGCGACGAACGACGCGCTCTTCATGCAGTCGCTCGCGAACCCGGAAATCGGCGGCTACTTCTCGGTCGTCCGAGGAGGGCAGGGGGCCGCGCGTGGCTCTTCCGTCGTCAAAGCGATCCGCAATCGCTTCAACAACATGTGGATCGTCAAGTGGCGCCTCTCGTGCCTCTCGCCGACGGTTGAACAGTCATTCACGCTTGGATTCACTTCGAAAACACCGGTCATCAAGCCGGACGGCACCTTCAAGGAAGTGCCGATCGGCGTCGACCCGTCCCAGTGGCCCCTCGACATCGACGTCGCCGCGACCAAGGCGGAGGCCGACAAGAAGCCGCTTCATCCGGGCGGTACGTTCAAGGTCTACGGCAACTTCTGTTGGGGGTCGGCGAAGGAGCGGGCAGAAGCCTTCTTCGTGCCGGCGGGGACCCGTCCCGACCCGAACCAGAACAAAGGCGATATCGACGCAGCCAAGAAGGCCATGCAGAACCTGGTTGCCCAGAATATGCGCGGTGCGGCCGTTGAAGCGAACGCCACCTTTGTGGAACTCCAGGTCCCCGATGACGAGAAGGTTCTCGAGGGGACCGGCGACAACTTGATTTCGCGCGTCGTCCTTTTCGACAATCGTGCGAACCGCGCCTCGGGAACCGACGAGAAGACGGTCCTTACCCTTCGCGCCGAGAAGAAGCCGCTCCCGGTTCTCATCATCGCCCTCATCGGCGGCGGTGTCGTCGTCATCGGACTTCTCCTCGCAGTCCTCTTGAAGGGCGGGGGCGGCAACAACAAGCGACGTGGTGGCGGTGGTGGTGGGGGTGGAAACGCCCCGCAGCCGGTTGTGGCCGGGGGCGGCTATGGCGGCCCGCCGGGACCTCCGGCAGGTGGCGGTTACGGTGCTCCGCCGGGCGGGTACGGCGCGCCTCCCGGGGGCGGATATCCCCCGCCCGGTGGCGGCTACGGCGGCCCCCAGCAATACGGGGCTTCTGTCGGGGCCGCCTGGCAGGCAAAGGAGGTGGGCCTTGCGCCCGGCGCGTTTCCCCGCAACGCAGGCGTTCGCCCTCCCCACGCCGCCTCCTGACCCTTTCGAAGGCGGATTTCGGCTCGTCGATGCGGGCATGATCCGCGCGTTGGCAGAGGGGACGACGGTCCTTGTCGGGCGTGACCCCGACGCGGGCCTTGTACTCGGCGACCCCCGCGTGAGTGGGCGCCACGCCGAGTTGACCGTCCGCCAGGGGCGCGTTGTCGTACGGGACCTCGGTTCGACGGCCGGCACGTTCGTGAATGGCCAACGCGTCGAAGGAACTGTAGAAATAGCTGCCGGCGCCGAAGTCCGCTTCGGACCCACTGCGTTTCGCCTTGAGGCGGTCCCGGCGGCAGCCCGCGGATGACGGTGCGACCGGAGTACTACCTGATGGCCGACGACACCCGCATTGAACTCACCGCCGTCGAGAGCGCCGGTCGAACCCACCCCGGTCGGGATCCCGACAAGCAGGTCAACGAAGACGCGTCGGTCTACCGATTCACGCGGCACGGCTTCCTGGCGGTCGTTTGCGACGGAATGGGCGGGCACGAAGGGGGCCGTGAGGCGTCGCAGGCCGCCATTGAGGCTGTCTGTGACGTTCTCGAAGGGGCCGTCGCCGCCGTTGATCCGCGCGAACTTCTCAGGTCCGCAATTGTTGAAGCCAATTCGAGAGTTTTTGCGATCGGCGGGGACGGCCTACGCCAGGGGCGCCCCGGTTCCACCCTCGTCGCAGCATTGGTTCGCCCCGAGGGCATCTACGTCGCCCACGTCGGCGACAGTCGAATGTACCGCGTGCAGAACACTGCGGCATTTGCGGTCACCAAAGATCACTCAGCGGTGCAGGGCCTCGTCGACGCCGGCCTTTTGACGCCAGAAGAGGCAGCAGTCCACCCCGACGCGAACCGAATCACCCGTGCGCTCGGGATTGCCGCAGACGTCCAGCCGGACGTCCGCCCGACGCCGCTCGCCTACATCGCCGGTGACACCTTCCTTCTCTGTTCCGACGGGCTCTCCGACCTCGTAAAGGAGCCGGATTTGCTCGGAATTGTCCAAGGGGCGCCGCTTGCGCAAGCGGCAGGGACGCTTGTCGACCTGGCGAACGCACGCGGCGGCTACGACAACATCACGGTCGTCCTCTTCCGCACGAAGGCTTCCTCGTCCCCGAACAGCGTCTCTGGCGCCACCGACATCGCCCTACCGGCGGTCGCCCCCACCGCTGTCTTGGGCGGATCGGCCCCGCCCGCCGCCGGCGTGACCGCCATCGTTCATCCCGCCGTTGCGACGACCCTCGCGTCCGGCAGCGGAGGTCCCCCCGCCCACGATGCGGCCGTCCCCGTCGCTGTCGAGCGTGCGCGGACGCAGCTCCTTGCCCCGGTTGGGCCACAACCGGCCGTAGCCGACCACGCTGCTGCTCGGTTGCCACACGCCCCCCGCGAGGACGAGGAAGAGCGCCCGACGCGAAGCACCGCCGCGGTCGTCATTGGCGTGATTTGTGCGCTCCTCGCTCTCGCAATCGGCGCATTTGTTGCGGTTCATGAACTTGGCGGCCGCGGGGGGAAACATTCGGAAGGGGCGACTCCCGCCGCGTCGGGACCGTTCGTTGTCCCCGTTTCGGCCTCCGTGGACGCCCCCGCGCCTTCCGCGACCGCTCCTGCGCAATCCGCGGTAGGGGAACAACCGACTCCGCCGGAGCTTGAACCGCTCCGCCCTGCACCGACTCATCGACGCGGCGCCGGGAGTGCGACGCCTGAAACTCAAGGAAAAACGAAATGATCCCCGGATTCGGCAAAGACCAGCTCACCCTCGGATCGGCCCCCGACTCGGACGTCGTCGTCCAGGGGCCTGGCGTTGCACCGCGCCATGGGCGCTTGGTTCGCCAGGGGGGGCAGGTCCTCTTCGTCGATGGCGGCCAAGGGCAGACGCTGCTCGGCGGACAGCCGCTCCCTTCTGGTGGAAGCGCCCCGTTTGATTACCGAAATGTCTTTCAGCTCGGCGGCGTCCCCCTCCCGATGGCCCACCCGGTCATCGCCGGCTTCTTCATGGCGCGCGGCCAAAAAGAGGCACCGCGCGGCTCGCTCCTGATCGGGCGGGATCCGACCCAGGCTTCGCTCGTCCTCCAAAATGGGGCCGTCTCGAGCTTTCATGCGACGGTTCTCCTCGACCGCATGATGGTGGTCGATCACGGCTCGACGAGCGGTACGTGGATCGCCGGGCAACGCATCGCCGCCAACCAACCGACGCCGCTCGATCCCAATGGAATTGTTGCCTTTGGTCCGGTCACCGTCCCCGTTGTTGCGCTCATGGCCTACGGGAGCGCGCTTGGTGCTCCGGCTTCGGTCGGCGGTCCCCCGTCGCCGAACTTTGCCCTGACTTCGGGCCCCCCCGCGGGAGCGCCGCCGCCCGCCGCCGCCCCGCCCGCCGACGGTGCGCGCAAACACCGCACGATCATTGGTGAATTGAACCTCGATTCCTCGGGGGCGCCGATCTCCATCGGCCGCACGCCCGACAACCAAATCGTCGTCAACCATCCGCAGGTCTCCTCGCGCCACGCGGTCCTCCACAACCAAGGCGGCCAGCTTGCCTTGGAAGATCGGGGGTCTGCGAACGGTACGTTCGTTCGCGGCCAGCGCATTCGACCCGGCGACCGCGTCCCCGTTCAGAACGGTGAGAAGGTCTTCATCGGCCCGATGCCGTTGATGATTCAGGTCGGCGGCCAGAAACTCAACGTCGTTGTCGAAGACCAGCAGGCCTCCTGGGCGGGTCGACCGCTCTACGAAATCGAAGCGTGGGACCTTTTCCTAGAGGTTCCCGACCGCGACGACGTCGGGAAGATGAAGGTCCTCCTCGACCACGTCTCTTTCAAGGCCTGCCCCGGCGACATGATCGCACTGATGGGGCCTTCTGGCGCCGGAAAGACGACGCTTCTTCTTACGCTCAATGGGTATTTGCCTCCGACGAGCGGCCAGGTTCGAATCAATGGCGAGGACCTCTACACCGTCTACGATGCCCTCCGTGGATCGATCGGTTACGTTCCGCAGGACGACCTCGTTCATCCGGAACTCACCGTATTTGAAGCGGTAAAGTACTCGGCCCGCTTTCGCCTGCCGAACGACTACAGCGAAGAGGAAATCGACGCGCGCGTCGAACAGACGCTCAAAGACTTGGGGCTAGAAGCGGTCCGGAATCTTCAGATCGGAAAGCCGGAAAAGAAGGTCCTTTCCGGCGGTCAGCGCAAGCGCGTGAATATCGCGCTTGAGCTCGTGACCGACCCGGTCATCGTCTTCCTCGACGAGCCGACGTCAGGCCTCGCCGCCGACGACACGACGGCGCTGATCAACCTCCTCGCCGAGCTCACAAAGCGCACCGGCAAGACGATCATCATGACGATCCACCAGCCGGCCAAGGATGAGTACGAGAAGTTTTCTCATACGTTCATCATGGGTTACGGCGGTATCCCGACCTACTTCGGCCCGACCGGGGACCCGTCCTACCGCTTCTTTGGCCAGATCCTCGAGCTGCCGAACAGCCCCTTCCGGGCCCACGCGCCGACCCACGCCGGTAAGGCGATCGACAACCCACGCGACATGTTCGACATGCTCAACGTCCGCGAGCGGCACGTTCACGAGCAGATGAAGCAGCGGGACCCGAATACGCCGCGCGCGCTCGCCCGGCTCGATGCGGCCCGCGGCTGGCGCGGCGAGTTCTTCACCGACCGCAATCCGGTCTTCCAGCAGATGTATTCGGGGCGCCGCGCCGTCGGGACCGAACCGGCCGCCAAAGGCGTACCGAGTCGACCGAGCGTCGCCCTTCTCAATCAGCTCATTTTGCTGATTTCTCGCTACTGGAAGGTTAAGATTCGCGACCGTGCTGGGTCGGCGATCATGTTCCTGCAAGCTCCGATTATCGGCGTCATGCTCTGGTTCGTCTTCGGCAATCAAAAGTCGGCGGTCCCCTTCTGGTGCCTCGGCGCCCTCCAGGAGCTTTCCAACCGAGGTGGTACAAAGGCGGGGGGGACCGATCTGCTCGGTCAGATGACGGCTACGCGCGACCAAACGGCGGCACTCTTCTTCGTCGTCGTAAGTTGCGTGTGGTTCGGGACGAGCAATGCCGCCCGCGAGATCGTCACCGAACGCGCCATTTATCTGCGCGAACGAATGGTGAATCTCTCGGTGTTCAACTACATCGCCTCCAAATTCATCCCGCTCGCTGCGATCTGTGTACTTCAGTGCACAATGTTGCTCGGGATCGTCTTCTTCGGCCTCGGCTTTCACGGCGGAATTGCAGCGTTTTTGGGAGAGCTGTTCTGCATGTGTGCGGTCGCGATCAACGCGACGGCGCTCGGCCTTCTGCTTTCGACGCTCGTCACTTCCGCCGAAGCTGCGATGGCCCTTACGCCGATTGCCCTCATTCCGCAGGTCGTGCTTGGCGGATTGATGGTGCCGATGACGACCAACGATTGGCTCAAGCCGCTCATGTACGTCATGCCGGCTCGTTGGGGCTTCGAAGGCTCAGTCGTCTACGAACGTGTCGCGGTTTCTCGCGAGCCGGCGTGGCTGATTGACCTCCACCAGACCGTCGATAGTCCGGCCGATTTCATCAAGAATGGTCACTTCGATTGTGCCATCGCCCAAGTCGCTAGCGGCAATCTCGCCGGCGGTTGGGGCTTCTCGTCCTACGACCAACAGTGGCTTCCGCTTGCGGTTTTGTACGGAATGACGTTTGCGATCATGTTCTTCGTCTATGTCACGCTTCGCCACCGCGATCCGGTATGACCGAGGCGCGATCATCGGCCTTTCTTGAGCTGCGAAGTGCCTTTGAGCGAGGTGACTTCGCGGCGGTTCGCAGGCTCGCGGAAGCGCAGCTGGCTCGCCCGCTTGACGAGGTCTCTTCCGAGGAACGACGAGCGGTAGAAGCGCTCGTCGCCCGCACGTCGCCGGGGCGCCTCGCCACGCTCATCTATGGGATCGCCGCATTGATCGTGCTTGCCGTCGCCGGCTACTGGGTGATTCACGCCCACAAGTGATCGTAGGTACGGAATTGGTGGTCTTCGTAGGTATCGTCTTGTAAAAGATTGCAAATGAGACGTTTCTGAGACGTGGTAACTTTGTCGGGCCCCGTACCGTCCATGCATGCGGAAAACGTGGCCCTTCCTTCTCATTCTCGGTGCGGCAGCCGCTCTCCCGGTCGCGTGCGGGGACGGCACCGAGAGCACGTTCCCCGGCGCAGATGGCGCTACAGCCTTCGACGGCACGACGGGGAGCGACGGCGGCGACGGCGGTGGAATCGTTGTTGGGGAAGGGGGTACCGGCCAAACCGATGCTGGTGGGCCAGCCGCTCCGCGGATTGTTTCGCTGCGGATCGACCCGCCGACTGCCGTGCTGGATGTGCCGGTGGGGCAGCAGAAATCGGTCGTCCTGAAAGCGTTCGGCAAGCTTGACGACGGTACCGAGGTCGACGTTACCGACCGCGTGGTTTTTCAAACAACTTCGTACGCTGGTGCCGGGCTCCCTGCCGCCAATCAAGATTATCTCATTGGCGGATTCCCCGCCGACGGCGCAGGGACGTTCACGACGCGTCTCCCAGATCCGGCCGACCCCGCGTCCCCCGGGCAGCGAGGCGGCGTTGCTGTTGTGAAGGCCTATGCACTGCGCGATGCGCTTAACCCCGGCGAAACCTGTTCCGACGTCGATCCGCGCTGCGTTGGCGCCGCCGGTTCGGTCACCGTCCGGATCAGCGCAGCGACGTCGGGTGTCGGCGTTCCCGCAGACCCGGCCGCCCTCTTTGCAGGGCCCCCGAGCGCTTCGCGGGCGCCGACGCTCGCCTATCCAAACGACGGTGCCGTCCTCCCGCCAAACCTGCGGAAGCTCGAGGTCCACTTTAAGCCCGGAAGCGCGCTGAACACCGTCTACGAGGTGCGATTCGCAAGTGCTTCCGCCGATATCACTTACTACACGCGCTGCACGACGAACGTTACGGGCGGGACCTTGCAGGGCGGCTCCTGCGCACTCGAACTCGACGAAACGCTCTATTCCGCGCTCGCTGAAACCAACAAAGGGAACGCGGTCACGCTTACCGTTCGGGGCACTGATGATACCGCGACGGCGGTCGGCACCTCGGCGGCGTTTAAGCTCTCGTTTGCCGAAGAGTCGGTGAACGGTGGCGTCTACTATTGGGATGCCACGAACACGCGCATCATGCGCTTTGACTTCGGTGGGGCGATCGCCGACCCGGAGGTCTTCCTCGCAAAGAATGACTACGGAACCGACGGAACCTGCATTGGCTGCCACACCGTTTCCCGCGATGGGAAGAAGATCGTGGCAAGCCTCGGGGGGCAGAACGACGGTCGCCAGGTCTACCTAGCCGATTTGACGAAGGTCTCAAATCCTCCGGCCCCCGCACGAACAGACGTGAACTATCTGACCAAGAAGGGGGATGCCAGCAACGCGATTCAATTCGCCTCCTTCAATCCGGCATCGAGCCAGTTTGTCTCGGTCTATGGGGATACGACGACGATCGCGAACCGCCACAAACTCTGGTTTCATGACGCGACGACGGGGAATCGAACGAGCTCCAAGGATCTTGCCTTTGAGCCCGACCACCCGGATTGGTCCCCGGACGGGAACTCGATCGCGATCACACACGTTGGAATTCACAACACTTCCCAGCGTCCGCGACGTAGCGGGATCGACATCCTTCGCTTCGCAAACGGCGCGCTCGGCAATCCGGAGACGTTGCTCCCGGTAACCAACGGCAAGAATCGATTCAATCCGAACTTTGTTCCTGATTCGTCATTCCTTCTTTACACAGAAGTGACATGTAAGGCGGACGGCTCTCAGGACGATTCGGACGCCTGCGACGGAGACGTTGCCGGCAATTCGAACGCGCGAACCTGGGCCATTCCTGCCGCGGCTGGTTCTGCCCCCGTAGAACTCAAGAATTCCAGTAAGCCGGGCGTCGGCGATGGCGCTACGACCGAACTTCTTGACACATTTCCTCGCGCGACGCCCTTCAAGACCAAGCAAGGTCCCGGAAAGCTCTTCTGGTTCACCGTCGCTTCCCAGCGGTCACCAGGGCTCCGCAAGAAGACGGGCGGCAGTCAGCAATTGCTATGGATGTTCGCCGTCGATCCGCAGAAGGTCGCCTCCGGCCAGGACGGTTCATACCCGGGTTTTTACCTCCCCTTCCAGGACCTTCAAACCTCGAATCATATCGCCCAGTGGACGGAGAAGATCGTGAGTGCCAACGGCGGTGCTCCGCCCCCTCCTCCTCCGCCGCCTCCTCCTCCGCCCCCTCCTCCTCCGCCCGGCGGCAAGTGACCGAAAGCCATCCGAACGCCGGTTCGGGTGGTTTTTTTCGATAGAACGAGGGGTTGAGCGTGCGGCAGTGCGGGAACTTGGCCCAACGAGCGCGCCGCTGATAGCCCCGAACGAGCCATGGAGCCGCTCGTCCGCGCGTCGCTTGCCACTCGTCGAATCCTCCGGCGCGGCTACGGTCTCGTGCTCCTCGCGGTACTCTCCGGGTACCTCGTGAGCGGCGGCTCCCGCGCGTCCGGCCTGTTTGCCGTCGCCGCCGGGGCCCTGTGGTTGGCGCTCCTCGTGCGCGCCTTCGTACGGAAGTTGGTCACCACCGGGGACGCTCCGCTCTTTGTCGATGTCGAGGTCGGCGCACTCCTCACCCTTGGCCTCGACACGTTGCTCCTCCGCACGGAAGGCACCCTCGCTGGGCGTTTTTCTCCGGCAATTTACGTGCTTGTCGCGCTCGTCGCCGCCTTCGCGCGCCCCCTCGCGGGCCTTGTCGTTGTCGGGTACGTCGTCGCGCTTGAGGCGCTGCTTCTGCACTTCTCGCCCGAGGCGCGGGTCGCATCCGACCTTTGGGTGCATGCCGCATTCGTCGGTGCGTTCGCCCTACTCAATGTCGCTTTCCTGCGCGCGGAAGTGGCTCGAATTCGCCTTCGCGCAAAGGCAGAAGTTGAGGGGGAACTCGACCGCCTCAAAGAGGATGCGCGCTCCTATCGCTTGCTCGGGGCCGGGGAGGGTCGTGACGAGAGCGCAGAAGAGCGCCTCGAACGCTCTAGCGTCGAGGAGATCCATCAATCTGTCCATTACGCCCTCGAACTCCTTCGGCGCACGCTCGGTCTGCACACCGTCGCTCTTCTTTGGCGCAATGATGCGGGGACCCACTATCGGATTAGCGAGCTTTCTTCTGCCGCGGACGACGTGCAAGATGCGCCGATTGCCGTTAAAGAGGGGATCTTTGCCGTCGTCGCTGCCCGCAAAGAGACGGTCACGTTTCAGGATTTGAAGCCGAGCTACAAAGTCCCCTACTACGCAGGACCATGCCCCATTCGCGCGATCGCCGCGCTCCCGATCCTGAGCGAACCGCGCGACGGCGCCGACGGGCGCGAAGATGGTCGTGACCGCCGAGACCTTCGCGGCGTACTCGTCCTTGATCGCGTGGAAAATCGGCCATTTACTGAGCAGGAGCAAGAACTCGCCGGTCAAGCGGCGCGCTACTGCCTCCGCGCGATCGAAAACGAGCGCGTTTTCCTCCACTTGGAACGGGCGAAGGTCGAGCAGGGGAAGCTCTATCGGGCCGCCCAGGCACTTGGCGGTGCACTCTCGGAGAAGGAGGTCGTTCTTGCCGGCGTCCGCGCAGCGCGTGAGATTGCGAGCTTCGATGTGGCCGCGGTCACCGTCTGGGACGACAAGAAGCGGATTCATGAAGTCGTCGCGATGGAGACCGATATCGCCGAGCTTCAAACCCTGACCGGCGCGACGTTCTCCCACAATGGTGGCCTCGTCTCGATGGTCGTCGAGAACCGCTTTCCGCTCCCCTACAAAGGGGAATTCGACGCAAGTCATCAGGTGGTTTTCTCGAAGCGCTTCCCCTGGCCGGCCCATGGATCTTTGCTGATTCTTCCGCTTATCGTTCACGACCGGGTCATGGGGACGATCGTCCTTGGGGCACGGCGTCGCCATGCGTTTGGAGAGTCGGTCCGGTCGACGCTCGAAGTGCTCGCAAGCCACCTGGCCGTCAGCCTCGCGAACGCGCGAATGGTCAAAAAACTCGAAGAGTTGGCGACGACCGATGGGCTCACGGGCCTTCTGAACAAGCGCGCGATGTTTGACGCCGCCGATCAGAAGATTGCGGCAGCGGCTCGCTTTGGGCGCCCCCTCTCGGTGCTCGTCACCGACATCGATTTCTTCAAGAGGGTGAACGATACCTACGGGCACGATGTCGGCGATCACGTCATCAAGGGGCTCGGAGAAATTCTCAAGCGCCAGAAGCGAAATACCGACGTCGTCGCCCGCTTCGGTGGAGAAGAGTTCGTCGCCCTCTGCGAACAAACCGATGAAAAAGGGGCGTTGTTGCTCGCTGAGCGTATCCGCGAAGAACTCAAACGCACCGTCTTTGAAAGTGCCGGCGGGCCGCTCTCGGTGACCTGCTCAATCGGCGTCGCGACCTTCCCCGATGGTGGGCGCGACTGGGACGGCCTCTTCAAGGCGGCCGACGAGGCGCTGTACGCGTCCAAGCGAAACGGTCGCGACCGCGTCACCCAGTACAAGGACCGCGCGCGCCAAGGGGCAAGTTCCTCCGGGAGCGCCGTTTCCTCACCAGCGTCGACGAAAGTCGCTTCGGCGAAGGCGCTCGAGCCCGCTTCGAACACGAAGCTTCCCGCTCCGGCCCCCTCGGCGCGTGCGCTCTCGGCGCGTGCCCAGATTTCGGCCCCGCTCCGTCCGACCGTGAGCAAACCGCGCCTCGCGAAGTAGGTCTCGCGAGCAACCGCGTGCCTTTACAGGGGGCCCTGCGAGACGCATGCTTGCGCGCGCCGGCGCCAAATGCCGGTACCGAAAGCAAGGGGCCTCTGTATGAGCGACGGCAACGACAAAAAAGATCCGCTCGACGACGTGAAAAAGGGCTTCGGCTTTTTCGTGAACGCCGCAAAGAATGCCCTTGGGTCGGATCCGGTCAAGAAGTTTGAAGCGGCGATCGCCGCGGGGGCCACCGCCGTTGAACGAGGGGCGAAGGAAGCGTTTTCACCGGAGAATATTCACAAGGTCGAAGAGGCCATGAGCGCCGGTGCGACGAAACTCGAGCAGAGTACAAAGGACGTTTTCAACGGCGAAACGGCTCACAAAGTCGAGGCCGCAATCGTCGCAGGCGCCTCCGAAGTCGAGAAACTCGCAAAGAGCGCACTTGCCTCCGAGCCGGCCCGTGCCGTCGAGGCGATCGTCGTGACGGGCGCGAAAGAGGTCGAGCGAGCGGTGATGACCGTCGCCGATGCCGTCGATCGCGAAGTCTTTTCAAAGAGTTCCCCGCCAGCGGCTGCTACGCCGGTCGCCGCCGAGCCGGCCGCTGCTGAGCCGGTGGTCGAGGCGTCACCGGTCGCTGCGCAGCCGGTCGAGGCAGTCGTTGCTGAGCCGGTGGCCGCTGCCGAGCCGGTGGTTGCGTCACCGGCCGCCGAAGCGTCACCGATTGCCGGCCCCGAAGCAACGCCTGCTCCGGAGCCGGCCCCGGAACCGCTGGAAATACCTGCTCCGACCGCCCCTGCCGAGGTCCCGGCAGCGCCGGCCCCCGCCGTCGAGGTGCCGCTCGTGGAGATCCCGGCGGAGCAGCCTCGCGAGACGCCGCCATCGGCCCCGGTCGAAGTTCCCGAAGTTTCTGCAGAAATAATCGAGCGCGGCCCCCCGCGAGACGCCGGATTGGACGACAAGCCCAACTGACCGGGCGACCGTCAGAATTCGCGTTGGCCGTCGTTGCAAAAGTTTTCCGGGGCCTGCGCGTAGTGGACGCGCAGAAACTCACCAAGCGAGGCGGGATCGACGCAGTCGGCCGTGTACGTCCACCCCCACGCCGAAGCGGCGACCGGTGTCGGGATCAGCGGATCGGGGGTGAGTACATAGCGGTGCTTCACCCCCTCGCCGAGCGCCGCACAAAGGGGGTCTGCCGGTTGCGCGTCGATGACGGCGCGAAGCGCATCGGCGAGCTCGGGGCAGCCATCGCGACTCGCGCACCGATAGGTCACAACGACGGCGCCATGTTCAAGGTCGTGCACGTAGTAGCGGCGATCAACCGGCGTCACAAACTCCCGAAAAGAGGCCCAAATCGGGTAGTGCTGTCCGCTTGACGGCGGGTTTGTCGCGTAGTTTACGACGGTGTCAATCGGCACATGGGTGTTGTCGTTCGCGATCGGCGGCGACTCGATGACGACTTTGCAGCCGAGGGAAGCCCCGTCCGTCGGGCCGCCTTCCGTCGATCCGTCGGAGGCGCCTCCATCGAGGGCGGTCGCGTCTGGGTAGAGCACGAGGGCCCCATCGAGGCGGGGGACTGTGGCGTCCTGGTAGGCGCCGCGCGGTTCGACCAGCGAGGCATCTTCACCGCAGGCGGGCGAGAGCACGACCGCGGCCGCGAGCGCTGCAAGCGGGAGGACCCAGTGGGAACGGTTGAAAAGTCGCTGAAGTGCGCGCATGGTAGGGGCCCGCGGAGCCATGCCCCCGGGTCGATGCGTGTGTGCATCTCCGGCGGCTCGATGGTCCCACGTGATGCCGCGCATCTTGCAGCAATATCCTCGTGATGCAATCCCCCGATCGCGCCTCTTCCCCCTCGCACTCCCGACTGCCCGCGGCCGGGGGGCCAGCGCGTGCGGTGCGCCGCGATGAGCCGCCGTCGCGGCCACGGATTCCGAGCACCAGTCTTTTTGCCGTCGTCAGCTCCCGGCGGCCGCTACTTCCACCGCTCCCGCTCAGTACGCCACTGCATCTTCGCGTCCTCCGCCACCTTGCGCGGCTCGGCCAAGGGCTCCTCGTCCACCAGGCGACGACCTACGCCTCCTCGGTCGCCTACAGCGCGTTTCTTTCGCTGTTTCCGCTGCTGCTGTTGCTTGGTTACATCGGCGGACGCTTCGCCCAGGCGAAAGGGGTCGAGACGGTACTTGAGCCGGTCATTGGGAAATTACCGAGTGACGTTCAAGCGCTTCTCGTTCACGAAGTCGAGCGGCTCGGAAGTACGGGATCGCTCGCACCGGCAGCGACCGCAGGCTTTCTTTGGGTTGTATCCAGCGGATTTCATGCACTTTTCGATGTTCTCGAAATCATGCAGGGCGTTGTCGCGCGCCCCTATTGGAAGAAGCGGGCCTTCGCTCTCGCGGTCACCGTCGGCGTCATTGTCGGATTGATTATTGCCGGTTCGGTCGTTGTCGTTTTCGTCAAAGTTGCGCCGGGGCTTTTGATCCCCTGGCTCCTGGTGCTCGTCGCAAGTTCGCTTGCGACGTTTTATCGCATCGCCGTACCGGTCACGCGTGTGCGCAAGCGTCGGCTCTGGCCGGGCGCCGCCTTCGCGACGCTCGTCCTCACAGTGGCGACGTCGTTGTTCGGCCTTTACGTGAGCAAACTCGGGAAGTTCGCTCTCTATTATGGCTCGGTAGCAACCGTCGCCGTGCTGCTCTTTTGGCTTTGGCTGTCGTCGCTCGCGATCTTGGCCGGCGCCGAACTGAACGTGCAGCTCGAAGACGCCGAAGCCGACCGTGAGCGCCATCGGCTCCGTCGCCACGCCGACGAAACCTAAGCCGCTCTAACGGCGCTTCGCCGTCGGGCGCGGAAGCCCGAGCTGGTCCATGACCTTCTGGAGGTCGTCCCAGACGAGCTTTTTCGCCTGTTTGGCCCGCGGGTCGCCGGGATCGGCGAAGCTTGTGAGTGGAAGCGTCGGCATCACCGGCGTGCGGCTCCGATAGACCTTCCACTCACCACGCGGTGGCGCGCCGAGGGCAGCCCCTACAAGCGCGGTCGCCGCAGCATCGCCGAGGGCGACGATCGCCTTGGGGGCAAGGGCGAGAAGTTGTTCATGAAGAAACGGGCTGCACGCAAGGAGTTCGCCCGGGAGTGGCGCCCGCGACGCATGGCATTTGGTCGTCGTGATCACCGCCGCGTCGGTCGCCGGGTCGAGGCCCATCGCAACGATCATCCGGTCGAGGAGGTCGCCGAGGGGGCCCGAAAACGGGAGGCCCGACGCATCGTCTGCGGCGGTGGGGCCTTCGCCGACGAAGACAATTCTTGCGGTTCCTGTTGCCGCACCCCGCAAAAAAACCGAGTTCGTACGCGTTGTGTGCAGACCGCAAGCGACGCAAGCCGAAGCCTCGGCGGCAAGAACCGCGAGGGGGCGCGCTCCGGAACCCGGCAGACCCCTCGGGGCATCCTGCAAGGGCTTGGGTGCATCCTGCAAGGGCTTGGGTGCATCCTGCAAGGGCTTGGGTGCATCCTGCAAGGGCTTAGGTGCGTCCTGCACAGGCATGGCCGGTATGGCCGGCGCCGTTTGGGCAGGTGTCTCGTTCGGTTCTTCGCGGACGGGGCTTGCGGAACCACGCGGAATCCCATGGCTTCCCGTCGATTCGTGCCACTCCAAATAGGCCCGTAGCGATCCGACGAGGCTCCGAAGCTCTTCGCGCTCGTCCATGTCAGCGGTCGTAGCTCACGGCGAAGTCTTTCGTGGCGCCGATCGGGTTCCCGTCATCGTCGAGGGCCGGCTCGAACTTCTGGCTCCGTGCAAACGTCGCTGCTGCTCGCCCGAACCCGGCGGAACTCTCGCGGACGACCTGGACTTTTTCCACGGTTCCGTCGGGGCGGATCGTCACGCGCAGGGTGACCTTCGCCGAGTCGATGTTCTCTTGATCGGCCTCGGGCGGGAAGGGGGCACTCGTCCAAGCAGCCGGATTCTTTTGGGAAGCGGCACGTGCTTTGCTGACCTTGGGTCCTGCAGGCGCGGTGCCCGTGCCGCCGGTAACCCCGGGCCCTTTGGCCTCGACGTTCCGGACCGCCGCTGTTGACGTCCCGTTCGCTGCGGAGGTGCCGCCGGCGAAGGTCGATCCGGAGCCGCTGATGAACCCGTCGTTGCTGAAGTCTTCGATTTTATTGGGGTCGGTCGGCGCTGTCAGTACGGCGCCCGCCTGCGCGGCCGCCGGTGCAGCGGCCGGCTCTTCCTCTTTCGGTTCGACGGGGGCATCCTTCGGCGGATCGGGCGGCGGGACGTCCTTCACCGGTTCCGGCGCCTGTTCCTTCTCGACCTCAATGTCGGCTTCGGCGACGACGATCCCTTGGACCTTCCGGCCGAGAACATCTTGAAACGCGAGGATTTCCGTCAAGACGGTCGCCGCGGCGGCCCCGCCGGCCATCCCGCCGTGGAGAAGGATGGCGAGCACGACCGTCAACGAAACGGGCAGGCGCGTCCCGAGCGAACTCACGCGCGCAAACGCGTCTTCATGGCGCGGTGCCACGTAGGGAAGATCTAGGGAAGATGCATGCATCGCCGCCTCGTTTCGCGCGTGAAAAGGTTACTTCTTGGGGGCGCCGTCTGCGCGGGCGGTCGGCGTGACACCGAACGCGATCTTCTGAACGTTTGCCTGCTTCAAAAGATCCAAAACGTGAATGACTCGACCGTGGGAAACTTCATTGTCGGCCTTGATGACCGCGCGAAGTTCCGCGTTCTTGTCGTGGGCCGTTTTCGCGAGTGCCATGATGGCGTCGTCGTTGGCCACCGGCTTTGAGTCGACGAGGGTTTGCCCGTCCTTGGCCAGAACTACGCTAAACACCGTCTGCACTTCGCCGCCGCTCGCCGCCTTCGGAAGGTCGAGCGGGACCGCCTCGTTGCGGACGATTGCTTGGGCAGTAACCATAAAGATAATCAGGAGAACCAGCGTGACGTCGACGAGCGGCGTCACGTTGATTCCGACGATGCCGTCGTCTGAGTCTTGAGCGCCTCCGGCCATCTCAGTTCTCCTTCGCGTCGTCGTCGTCGGTCTTCTTGGAAGACTTCTTTTCTGCTTTTTCGTTCTTTTCCGACTTTTCGGCCTTCTCGCTCTTTGCAGCGACCGCCACCGGTGCCGCCGTTCCGGGCGCCGCTCGGAGGTGGGCAAGGAGGACGTGCGAGAGGGCGTCGGTGTTCGTCAACGTCGTCTTCACGATGCGTTGAAAGCTGTTGAAGGCGGCGACAGCCGGGATAGCGACGAGCAGACCGACGGCGGTCGCGACAAGCGCCTCCGCGATGCTGCCCATCACGCCACCGCCCGCCATCTGGGCCTGGGAACCGGCTGCCGACATCGACTTTTTCAGGTCGTCGAAGGCCATGAGAATGCCGATAACGGTGCCGAGAAGGCCGATAAACGGCGCGTTGTTTCCGAGGGTTCCGAGGAAGGCGAGGCGCGTCTCAAGCCGGGCCTTTTGCAAGGCAGCCGCCCCCATCATCGCCTCTTCAGCGGAATCGGCGCCGCGGTCTGCTTCGACGACTCCTGCAAGAACAACAGCCGCTTCCGCGCTCGGCGACCCCTTCAAGAGGCTCTTGGCGCCGCTCAGGTCGTCGGCTCGGAGGCGATCCCCGAGGTCGCGCATCAGGCGGGCGATGTCGTCGCGGAGCGACCAGTAGACCCATGCTCGCTCCAACATGATCGCCAGCGAAACGACGGAAAGAACCATGAGCAGCCAGAGGATCCAGCTCGCTCCGAAGCTGACCATCACATCTTTGATACGCTCGATCATCTCGTCATCCGTCCGTTTGTGCGCTTGCGGTAGGTCAAGAAGAAGCCGTTGCTGAGCCGTCGTCGCCGTCTGATTCCGAAAGTGCTGCTTCCGTTCCGTCGGCAGTCGCAACTGCTGCGTGGCCTCGAGACGGTTCACGAAGCTGGAGGAGTGCTCCGAGGACCGTCGTCGCGTAAGACCCGCGAGCTAGCACGAAATCAAAGAGCACGTCGGCAGTTGCCGGGTCGGTTAGCGACTCTTCCACGCGAATGCAAGGCGCCTGCACTTGCAATCGAAGTGCACGTCGGGTCCCCTCGCCCAGCGCCTTTGTGCGCTCCCACGGGAAGTCTTCGCCGAACAGTTCCGTGACGATACGCTCCTCCAGGGCGCCGACCGCCCCCTCCGGTCGCTTCATCGTCACGCCGGGCATCGGCCCCGTCGGACACACCTCGAACCGTGCGCAACGCTCCTGATCGCCGACGTCGTCGGTGCAGAGGAAGACGGCGTGGGTGCCGGTTTTTTCGAGCAGTTCGCCCAATTGGGGCCGGTTCCAGGTGCCGTCAGCAACGCGCGCCGCGAGGACGCGGTTGAACGCTTCCGATTGGGCGGCGGAGAACAAAAACCGTCGCTGTTTCGGGTCCCTCGGGCCGCCGCGCCCCTCGCGAAGGGTGCTAATTGCACGCATCGCGTTGTCGCCGTCCCGGCCGAAGCGTTGCTCGCCGTAATAGTTCGGGACGCCTTGCGTTTCCGTCGCGAGGAACGCCGCTTCGAGGGCGGGGAGAGCAGCCCGGTCGATCCCACGGACGCGCACGCTAAAGCGGTTGCCGAGCAAGTGCCCGGTCTTCAACTTGTTCCGGTGGCGCTTGGCCTCCTGGATGTTGATGCCCGGAATATCGAGCTTCGCGACCGCATCATCAATGGTTGCAAACTTGCCACTCGCCGGGAGGGAAATCGTCTGTGTCGTGACCGCAATTTTGTCCTTCATTCCGGCGATCCCGATGTCTCGCGGGGGAATTTGCAGGACGTCGGCGATTCGCTTCACCGCCTGAGGCGTCGTCAGGTCACGCTTTTCGAAGGTAACGTACAAATGATCGCCGACGCCCTCGGCCAGATAAAGCGGGATTTCCTCGACGCGAAAATCCTCCGGAACCGACTTCAGAAGGCCGGACGGCAGGGGGGAGGTTCGCGGCGCTTCGGCGAGGGAATCGGCGGCGGCCACGGGGCTTGTGGGCGAGGAAGACATGGAAGGCCGGTTACCACTTCCGCTCGACTCCCGGGGCGCGCTATTCGTGGGCGCGATGGTCACTCTTCATTCGGCTTCGGGCCGCTCCGTCTCGCGCGCCCTCGGACTCCTCGCCTTCGTGCTCGCCGCTGGCTGCGGCCCGGCAAATCCGCCGAATCCGAAGCTTGCCGACGTCGCGATGGCGAACCGCCAGCGTCCGGCGATTCCCGAGGAAGATCTTGGCACCTTCGAAGCGGTCCCCTCGGAGCCGAAGAAGGTGGCGCCGATCAAAGGTGAAAAGCGGGAGCGTTCTCGCCGCATCGTGATCAAAACGCCGCTCCGCGACGTGAAGCGCGAGTTGTCGTGGTTTGAGGAAATTCTTGCCATCAAGAAAGATGGCACCGTCTCGAAGCTGCGCGTCATCATCGGCAAAGATGAGATGACGCCGCCGCCGGCCGCCGCGCCAACGGGAGATGCCGCGAAACCGGCGGCACCGGCAAGCAAACCGGGCGAAGCTGGCCCGGGACCGCTCGATGCTAAGGGGGCGACTCTCGCGGAGGGGGACGGCACCGCCTGGATGGCCGTCGACGAACGCGGAAAGCCCGACCCGGCCGAAGAGTCAAAACTTGTTGCCGAAGGGATCGGAACCCGCGACGATTTCGATCCCGTTTTTGCACGTATCCCCTCGAAACTGCTCAATCCGCAGGATGAGGTCTCCGAACTCGTCCCGGCAGTTAGCGATCTCTGCCGGCGCCGTTTTCTCGAAGGTGTCGGTATTGAGCGAATCAAAGTTGTCTACAAGGGCGTCCGCGCGGAGGCGATGGTCTTCGAACTCGAAGTCGATTTGACGAGCAAGGCAGAGGACGCGAAGGTGGCAAAGTTGAAAGGGGCGCTGGTCGTCGATAAGACCACCGGAACGACGGTACTCTTCCAGCTTGGCGGCGTCCTTGAGATGCCCCCGAAAACGGCCTCGGATCCGGTTCCCCCCTTTGGTGAAATCCACATCCACGAAGAGACGACGCGCGCCATCAAGAAGAAGTGACTCGTTCTCCGTTCTGGTTGCTCGCTGACAGATCGGTCAAAAAAAGAACCCCCGCAGCCTTTCGGTAGCGGGGGTTCCCTTTCGCGGAGCGTCGGTCACTCGGCGGCGTGGGCGACCTGCTCGACCATCTTTTTGCCGGCCTTCATTTCGCGGTAGGCGGTGACGTCCTCTTTGATCTTCTCAAAGACGATGGGTGCGTTCTGCACGCTCTTCTGGACGAACTCGACCACCATGTGGGGGCTCTTCTTCGCCGCCTTCGAGGAGCGCTGCCCGAAGGCGACGACGCGATCGCGCCAGCGTTCTGCGCGCGTCTTGGTGATGTAGGGCGCCACGTTCGCGACGACATCGCCGGCGGTGCCCGAATAGGCGTGGGGGGCGCGGTAGAGGGACGACGCAAACCGCGGGTTTTCCGCAAGGAACGTGCGGACCTGCTCCAGTGTGACGCCCTGCTCGGAAAGCGCCTGCTCAAGTTCGGCGGCGGCCGCCTGCTTCGCCTTGAAGAGGTACATTTGAACGCGCGAGTAGAAGTTGACCTTGCCGTCGCCGGAGGTCTCGACGGGGCAATAGATGCTCCCGGGGAATTTTTCGGTGATCGCGCTTTGAACGCCGTCTGAAACGCCCGCGCTCGGCATGCACCCGAAGGGCTTGACGCTGAGCGTCATGTGCGCCTTCTTCTTTTGCACATTGAGGATCAGCTTACCGACCTCCATGTGCCCTTCGCCGCCGCGAAGTTCATTGTTGTAGTGGTCGTTGGAGAGCTCGGCGATTTCGTCCATGTTCGGGAGCTCGTAGCCTTCGAGACCGATCGCATATGCGAAGGTGTGGAAGAGCACCCGAATCGCCTTGTCGGCGACTTCGAGGCCGTAACGCTTTCCGAGAATGGCGAAGGGGCCCTTCCCACCGAGGCCGTAGTAGCTCGTGTCTGCACCACGGAGGTTTTCGCGCGCCGCGGTGTCGCGACGCCCTTCCCAAACGGTGTACAAAATCCACGCGGCGACCAGCTGAATGTCGTCTTCCGCCCCTTCTTCTTCCAGGAAGCGCTGGAGGAAGTAGTTGCCGTCGCCTTCGGTCGTCATTGCCCAGAATTCGCCAATGATCGAGATCTTCGGCTTCGGCTGGAGGCGGTCGACCTTGATCGCCTTGAAGAGCGGGCGGCACTTCAGAAGGGCGACAAGGACGTTTGAACGCTCCTTGAGCGACTTGTAGATGATCCCCTTCGCCTGCTCGAGGACGCGATCGGTTTCGCCCTTTTCGAGTTCGTAAGGGCGAATCCGATAGCCGAGGGCGTTGAGGACGTCTCCGACGAAGAGCGCCTTCACAATCGACCAGAAAAACAGCGGGTTAAGTTCGAGGCCGGAAGCCTCGCCCGTCGCTTGCTTCAGGCCGCCCGACTGCTGAAAGAGCACCACGCGGAAGCCGTCGAAGCCGGCGTCGCGGAGCGCCTTCCGATATTCAGTGACGTACATCCCGAAGCGGCACGGGCCGCAAGCGCCGGCGGTGAGGAATACGTACTTCTGAACGATTTCTTCCGACG
The DNA here is from genome assembly GCA_013298325.1 of Myxococcales bacterium. Classification (GTDB taxonomy): domain Bacteria; phylum Myxococcota_A; class Polyangia; order Polyangiales; family Polyangiaceae; genus JAAFHJ01. Next base: position 22,659 of record JAAFHJ010000015.1, read on the forward strand.
TCAATCCGTGCTTGTCACGAAGAGTCTGGAGGAATTTTACCAGGTTGCCGACGGTGAAGTAGGTCGGATTGCACTGGCCGCGGTTGCCGAACTCCTTGCCGGCCTGGAAGGAATCCTGGTCGGGCGGTGTCATCATCTGAACGTTGTAGCCAATGCCGGAGAGGGCAGCCTCCACGAAGTAGTCGTGGGCGACGGTCAGCCCAGAAACCAGCATCGTGATGTGGGCCTTCTCACTCTTCGTGAAGGTGAGCCCCGCCATATCCTCAACCCAGTTTTCGACCTTGCCGTCGAGGCCGAGCTTCTTGCGCTCTTCCGCCTCGAAGCGCGCGAGCTCCGCATCGATGTCGTAGGTCTCCCCGGCAAGCTTCAAGCGACGCTTCCCATCCACGCCCACATGCATTTCGGCCATTTTCTCGTCCTATTCGTTCGTTGATTGAATCGTGAAGACGGGCCTCGAGGAGGCCTTCGTCGAAGTCGGTTGTCGCGCTCGGCAGTGATGACTACGCGCCGCGCACCGAGGGGTAACCTGAGACTTATTCGGCCGCCGGTGCGGCGTCGGACTGCCCCTCGCGGGAATGCACGGGGACGACACGACCGTCCTCGGTCTTCTTCCCGAGCCGGACCATCCCCTTCGGCAGTTCCTTGTTCGTGGTGCGGGTCCGCGCCGCTTCCCAGGCGGCGACTTTCTCACGAAGGTCGACGATTTGCTGCTCGAGGGCGGAGTCGCGCTTGTTCGTCGTGGCGAGCTGATCGCGCTTCAGCGCGAGAAGATCGAGGCGCTTTTGGTCGATGCGGAAGGCGAGTTCGTTCTCCCGGGACCGGGCATCGGCGAGGCGTTCTTCGTGGAGATTCAGCGCATGCGCGTACGTCTTCACGCGGATCTTGATGCTTCCGCTCGGCTTGTTTGCGTCGATATCGTGGAGGGCCGCGTACGGCGTCTTCGACGTCTCGATGATGCTGTCGATCAGGCCGTAGGTCGGCGCATCGTGGCCGCACTTGAAGCTCGAGAGGTCGAGAACCACCACGTTTGGGTGGTGGGCCGCGAAGTTGGCTGCCCAGACCTTCTGCGCACTGTTGACCGAGTAGTTTTCCGGCCAAACGTGATTGAGCTCGAGCGGCGACTGCCCGTTTGCGATCTCTTCCTTGTAGTACCGGTTGAGGTACTCGAGGTCCTTGGGCAGCGACCGAATCGAGAGGATCGGGTATCCGCGCACCTGGAACTCTTCGGGAATCCCATGATTGAGGCCGGGGTCCGAGTGGTAGGGGCGGCCGAGAAGGAGAATCGCGACGCGGTCCTCGGCTTCCACGGTCTCCAGAATCGCGCGGCCTTTGTTCTGGATATCCTGGTCGAAAATGCGCTGAGCCTTCCAGGCTTCTCGGCAGGCGAAGTCGTTTTCGTCTTCGGTGATTCCAAGGCGGTCCTTGAAACATTCGAAGAGTCGGTGAGCCATGTACGTCGGCTCGACGAAGCTCAATGCGGGATCCAAGTATTCGATCCCACGCATCGCGAAGAAGTCACTCTCCTTCGTGAACGCCGCCTTCATGACCTCCGGTGCCCCTGCGACAATCGGGCAGCTCGCGTTATCCATCGTGTCTTTCACGAAGGAATCGACGTGGGTCAGAATCGGGAAGAAGATGAAGTTGAGCTTCTTCTTCTCCGTGTGGTGATGGAAAAGGAGGTTGTGAACGTGGGCCTGCGCGACCTTGGAGGGGTAGCAAGGGTCGATCGAGCCGTACTTTCCGCCTTCCACCCAAAGTTCTTCGGTGGTTGCGTCGGAGAACACGACGTTCTGCTTCGGAACGCCGAGCGCCTCCAGGTAGGTTCGGAACCAGGGGCCCGTCGAATACATGTTGAGGACGCGCGGGATGCCGATGCGGATCTTCTTGCGCTTCTGCCACGCC
>JAAFHJ010000150.1 GCA_013298325.1 Myxococcales bacterium
TTCCGATCTGTACTCCCGGTAGCGCGCCAAGAAGACGCGCACGTGCATCTTGTAGGTGCGCGTCTCCAGCCAGGAGAACCATCCGCGAACGCCTGCAAATTTCCCGTCGCCGTCGATGATGAGCCCCTTTTGTTTGGTGCTCAAACGGTCCCAGGCGACGTCCATTGGAATGCTGTATTTTGCACAGACCTTCTCAAGCTGTTCCCGCTCCCACTCGGCCGATTTCCCCATCCACGCCTTGATGGCGCCGCCGGTGAGGGTCCGGCTGCCGTCGGGGATCACCTTGCTCCAGTCGACGCCGATGCTCCGACCGAAGCCGCGGCACGTCGGGCAGGCGCCGAGCGGGGAATCGTAGGAAAAAAAGCCGGGGCGCGGTCGCTCGAAGCGCGTCGCGCAGGAGGGGCAGGCGAGCCCACGTTCGACCAATTGGCGGCAGGCGGCCCGTTCGCTCGGGTCGCTCGATGCGTTTCTCTCCGCCCGGCGCGACGCCGGATCGGAGAATGCCTCCCGATCGACGAAGACGACGCGGACCGTCCCCTTGTCGATGTAGGGTGCACTCTTTACGCCCCACGCTGCTTCAAGCGCTTGAATGATCCTCGGAAGTTCAGAAGCTTTGAGCACCAAACGATCGACGACGAGGGCGAGGTCGGCGTCGCGGGCAACGGCGTCGCTCGGGCGAAGTTCATCGAGGTCGTAGAGCGCTGCGCCGGCCGTCGCCCCCTGCTGAATTCCTGGCGACCCGTTTCGCGTGACCACGCGCCGCCAGCCGTCGGCGACGAGACGGTCGCGGAGTTCCAGGTACCGCCCGGCATCGCCGTCGACGTGGAGCGGAAACTCGATACGAACGCGCGCGCCCGGGTGCTTGGCGACGAGCTCTTCGGCGATCTCCTGGGGGGAGCGATCTTCCGCATAACGATTGCACGCTGCACACATTGGTCGCGAGACCTTCGCGAAAAGCGCTGCGAAATAGGCCTCCAAGTCTGCCAGCGTTGCGAGGGTGGAACGGCTGGATTTGACTTGTGATTTCCGGTCTACGGCGACCGTCGCCGCAATCGGCTCGAGGGAATCAAAGGGGGGGCGTTCCCGGCGCTCAAGGAACTGGCGCGCGTAGGGGCTGAAACTCTCAACGAAACGCCGCTGCCCCTCGGCGTGGAGCGTGTCGAGCGCTAGCGACGACTTCCCGGCGCCCGACGGCCCGGTGATCGCGACGAAGGTCCCCGGTTCGAGATCCAGGTCGATGCCGCGAAGGTTGTGGATTCGCGCGCCGCGCAGTCGAACGGGAAGCATGGCGCTCCGCCTATCAACCGGCGACCGTCGGCGAAATAGCTGTCTCGGCGATGATCGGCGCGCGGAACCGTTCCGCTAAATCGTACGCGGCAACGTGATTTGAAAGGACGCGCCTGCGCGGTTTTCCGAGGTCGGCCCAAGGGCGAGCGCACCCCCCATTTGTTCCAGGGCGTAGCGGGCGAACCACAGCCCGAGGCCAGTCCCCCCGGCACGCGCCGAAGCGTCGGCGTCGAAGATGCATTCCGTCATTTCTGGAGGAATTCCAGGCCCATCGTCGGCCAGGAACAGCGTCAGTGACGGGGGTGTCTCCGCCGGATCGGAGAACGTGTCAGTGGCTGCATAGTGCACGCGAATTCGTCGGGCGCCTGCTCCATGCGCGTTGTCCAAGAGGACGACGAAGGCGCTGGTCAGCAGCGGCGCGACGCCAAGGACCTCTGGGATCATCGCGGGAAGCTCGAACTCCAGCATCCCTCGGTACTCCTCCGCGGCGTCTCGAAGCGCACGGAGCGGCTCGAAGGGGGCGCGTTCCGGCCGCTCCCCGCGCACCATCCCCAGCACGAGCTCGATGAGGGCGAGGCCGCGGTCGGCATTTCGGGTGATCTTCTCCAGCTCGCGTGGCGTGCGCTCGGGCTGAGTCGCAAGGAAGGCCGCCGTCCGGATCACTGCAAGAACATTGCGTAAATCGTGGGCAAGTGAAGCGGTGAGCGTCCCCGCGAGTAGTCGTCCGGCCTCGGTCACAGCGTCTCGACGACGGTCAAAAGGAACTCGCCGTCCTTCGCCGTCCCGACGGGGCCGAAGGCGTCGACGACGAGGAGGGTATCGCCGACGGGGAGGTCGACGGTGAGCAGCTTGTCGTCGCGAAGGATGCAGGTTTCGGCGCCGTCGGCGGTCAACAATTGGAGGTCGTGGTCGGCCCCATCCAGGGAAAATACACGGATATTCACACGCGCCGCCTTCGTCCGATGGAGGCGGTAGACGATTTCGTTGCCCCCCTCGCTCTGATTGGCGCAGCCGTAGCGATCGCGGGTGCCGCGCCGAAGGACGCGTGAGTCTCGGGCGTCGGTGAAGGGGAAGCGGTCGACGACGAGCGGCGCCGCAAATGTGCCTTCGCCGGAAAGCGCGGGCGGCTCCGAGTCGGGCGCCTCGTTCGCGAGGAAAAACCGCCGCGCGCGGTCGAGGGCAGTCGTCGTCACGAGGTTCCGCATCGTCATCCCGTAGTCGAGACCGGATGCCTGGAAATTACACCCACCTCCGGCGCCGACGTTCAAGTGAATGCCATCAGCGACGAGCGCGTGCCCGAGGGGATCGACCATCCGCCACACATCGACGAGCGGGAGCCGGCGCGCCTCGGCGAGGGCGCGGACGACCGCATTCATTTCCTGGGCGAGGGAGGCCATCGCCGCTGAGTCTTTTCGCGGCGGAATTGTCGACAGGATCGGAAGCACGCCCCGCTGTTCCAGGCGAGCCGTGACCGCCAAGAGCGCGGCCGGAAACGGCCAGATCCCGGTCTCCGTCGTGTCGTTCGTCCCGAGCATCACCATCGCGAAACCGGGCTGAATCGCTTCGATTTCCTGGTCGAGGGGGGACGGCGTGCCGGTCGTCAGCTTGCGCGTCCCCCAGCCGACGCCAGCAGCGAGGGTCGTCCGTGCAAAGCTTGCTTTGGTGCCATCGACCTTCGTCTTCGAGAACGCCGCGACCGTCGGCATCAGCGACGAGGAAGAGCCCCAGGTGACGCCGCTCCCCTCCAAACACCCTAAATAATTTGTGTTTACGGTGTTTGAGTCGCCGACTTTCGCGAAGACGTCGGTCCGCATCGCGCCCCGCGCGAGCACCGCCTTCGCGTGACCGACGACGCGGGCGCTCGCTGGCGACCAGGTGTCTGTCGGTGCATAGTGCAGGTTTTGGTCGAAGGCGGGCGCTCCGGCATCCCCCCCTGCTTCGAGGGGAATTCCTGCGTCGCCGACGGCAGGTCCGCTTTCGGCAAGAACGGCCCCGTCTCCGGCGGTACCGCCGTCTACTTCAAAGCTCTCCCCCTCGTCGTAGTCGGCACAGGCGGCCGCAACGAGGGCGAGCACGACGGCGAAGAGACGGCGATCCATAGCCACGCACCACTACAGCACATCTCGCGCGGTCCGACCGCTTCTCGTCGACGACCCATCGCTGCGCTTTGCGAGGATCTCGCTAGCTCCCAAGGTCCCAGGTCGAGTAGCCTCCGGCCGCTTTCTATGGCCGCCATTCCGAACGAATCGAAGATCCCGGTCGGCACCGTACTTGTCGGCAAGTACCGTGTGAGCCGGGAGATCGGTCGGGGGGGCATGGCTGCCGTCTACGAGGCCGAGCACCTGGCGCTGGAAAAGCGCGTAGCTATTAAGGTTTTGGCCGCCGAGCTGACCGCCTCGAAGGTCGTCTCCGAGCGATTTTTTCGTGAGGCCCGCGCGGCAGCGAGCATCAAGAGCCCCCACATCGTTGACGTTTACGACACGGGCCGCCTCGAAGATGGGCGCCCGTTCATCGTCATGGAGCTCCTCGAAGGGGAGTCCCTCTACGACCGGATGGCCCGCGTTCGCCTCATGGAGGCGCGTGACGTCGTCAAAATCATCACCGACTGCGCGAAGGGGCTCCTCAAGGCCCATGCGGTCGGCATCGTCCATCGCGATCTCAAGCCGGAGAACATCTTCCTCTTCCACAACGAAGAGGGGGAAGAGATGGCAAAGATTCTCGATTTCGGTCTGGCGAAGTTCTACGCGCCGATGAAGACCGACGAGAAGACGGCGCGCCTGACGCGCGAGGGGGCCGTCTTCGGGACGCCCGCGTACATGTCGCCGGAGCAGGTCAAAGGGCAGGGGTCGGTTGATCATCGCTCCGACCTGTGGGCCCTCGGCTGCATGACCTATGAGTGTCTCACCGGGCGCCCCGTGTGGAACATGGATCAGGGCGTCGCGATGACGTTTGCTGCCATCGCCACCGAAGGCTTGCCGACGCCGACGGTCTTCCGGCCGGACCTCCCCGCGTCGTTTGACGCCTGGTTTCGAAGGGCCCTCGAGCGCGACCCCGACCGCCGATTCAGCAGCGCCAAGGAACTCGCCGACGCGCTGGCGGTCGCCATCGGAGCGCCGAGCGCAATCATGAGCGATATCAGCTTGCCGCGGCTCCCTGTGGAGCTTCGCGAGCAGGCCAACGACCTTTGGGGTCCCCAGTCTTCCCGCCCCAACATGACGCCGAGCCCGATTTCGGCGCGGATTCCGCTCGCACCCACGTCGTCACCGATGCCGTTGAGCGGCCCCGGTTCGCCCCCCAGCTCCGACGAGCAGGGGCGCCGAATGCGCCTCGAAGAGCCGGCCCCGTCGACGCCCCAGAACCTCCCGTCACGGGTCCCTCCGGCGCCCCCCTTGCCAGCGGCCGCCTACCAACAGTCGCCGAGTGGCTCTTCCCTCAAACCGCTTATCGCCGTTTTGGGGACGCTCCTTGTCGTCGGTGGGGGCGCCGCTGCCTACTTCGTGACGCAGGCGCCCACCGTGAAGACGCTCGCGAGTGCTTCTGCGAGCGCCTCCACGAGTGCGGCGCCGACGACCGCGCGCGGAATCCCGTCGACGCCGGAAACTCCAGAAGATCAGCCCCCTTGGGCAACGATCCTTGCCGATGGCCAGAAAGCCCTCGCGAGCGGTGACGTCGCTGGCGCCGGGAAGAAGTTCAAAGAAGCGACGGCGGCCGGTGCCGGCCCTGTCGGAAAGTCCTTCGAAGAAGCGCTAAAGACAGCGTCTGCCGGTAAGGGTTCTTGCCGATTGACTGCCTTCGGGCATCCCCGTTTGAAGGCAAAGGGGAATGCGGGCCGCCCCTTCGTTGCGCAGGGGGCGAGTGGGCTCCTCTACGCATGGACCGACGAGCACGAGCAGGCGGGCCAGGCCCATGTCTACAGCGTCCAAATGGACGAATCGGCGAAGGTCACCAGCAACATTCGCGATTTGACGCCCGAGGCCGAAGGGGCGGCTCGCCCGATTCTCGTCCCGCTTGCCGGGAAGACGGCGCTCTTCTTTGCCGACGAAAAAGGGAAGTCGCCCGGCGTATTTGCGCGCTGGCTCGACGGCGACGGGCGCATCGCCGGCGAGAGCATGAAGCTCGGTGGCACAAAGGCGCAGACCTTTAATCCGTGGGTCACCACCTCGAAGGCGGCCGTCTTCGTTCTTTGGGAGCAAGAAGGCTCCGACCGCTCCGATCTTTTCCTCCGTCGCCTCTCCCCGGAACTCGCCCTCGACGGACCGGAAGTTCGCCTGACCGACCTGGCCGAATCGTCCGGCACCCAGGCTGGCGCTCACCACCCGACGGGCGCCGTCGCCGGGAACACCCTCTTCGTCGGCTTCCGTTTCGACGAGGGGATGAAGAAATCGATCGGCCGCTTCAAGGTCCCGGCCTCCGCGAGCGATCTCGGGGCCGGTGTCACGTCGGCGGGCGGGCGTCGCAACCACGTCGTCGGCGACGACCTCCTTCGCGTCGCTGAGGGGGCTGTGGAAGCCCCGTCGATCGCGTGCGGAAACGAAGGGTGTTTCGTCGTTTGGCACCAGGATGGCGCCGATGCCGGCGCCTACGCAGCGCTCCTCGACGGCACCTCCGGCAAAATGCTCTGGCACAAGAAGTTCGCCAAAAAAAGGCGGCCATCCCAACCTCGCCGTGAGCGCCGAAGGGAATGTGTCGACGGTCTTCTTTGACGACGGTCACGTCCTTCTCGCGGCGTTGACGCGGGATGGCGTCGGCGTTCCTTCGAGTTTCGCGAAGGTGGCGGCCGGGATGTATCGACCGGTCCTCGCCCCCGGCAAGGGGCGCGGCGACTGGCTCGTCGCGTGGCTCGACGCGGAAGCGGGGCACACCGAAGCCTTCGTTGCCAAGCTCGCTTGCTCGCGCTGAAGGCGCGGAAATTCATGACGTTTTGGCGAACGCCTTCCGGCGCGGAAAGCCGTCTCGCGATCGTCGGCGAAGCGGTAGGGGTGACGTCGATCGTCACGGGGCTGGTGGTCGCCGCTGCGCGCCTCGTCCCGGAGGGGTGGGTCGCGACCGTCGTCGGCTTTCTCTTCCTCGGGGCGACCTGGCTCTTCGTCTGGCGTCGCGACGACGGTTGGGTCTCCGATCGCGGCCTCGCGTTGGGGGGCCTCGTTCTTCCGAGCGAGCCTCGCCCCCGCGTGTGGTTGCGGGCCGGCCTCCACGCGCTTGGCCTCGCGATGCTCCTCGCGCTCGTCACGTTCGTTCCGTTCTATCTCGGTTTCCGGCGCTGGATCGCCCTCCAAGATTCCCATTTGTGGGGTCCAGAACTGCCGAAAACTCTCCAAGACTGGCGCGATGCACTTGGCCGAATCCAGGCGGCGATGACCCAGGGGGGAATCCCCTTTCAGCGCACCTTTGTCTTCCCGTTCACGCCCCGTGCCCTTGCGGAGCGCGTGCTGGGTCAGCTCGTCCTCGTTGCCCTTCCCGAGGAGGCGTTTTACCGCGGGTACCTCCAGAGTCGCCTCGCCGACGCATTCCCGATGCGACGCCGCCTCTTTGGCGCCCCCGTCGGCTTCGCGATCGTCCTGACATCGGCCCTCTTCGCGGTTGGGCATCTTGCCACGATCCCGGCACCGGCGCGGCTCGCGGTGTTCTTCCCGTCCTTGCTGTTCGGGTGGCTTCGCAGCCGCACGAAAGGGATCGGGGCCGGCCTCGCCTACCATGCATCCTGCAACATCTTTTCTGAGCTTCTTTTTCGCGGCTACATGCATTGAGTGCGTGTCTGTTCGTCCGCACCGCAGCGGCGAAGATTGTCGCTACTGAAAGCGCAGGGCCGGACGATGGGCGCTGGTCCACCGCACCAAATTGCTCTACGAACGCCCTCCGATGGCACGCCTCGCCCTCTTCGACATGGACCGAACGTTGGTTCGGAAAGAGACGGCGTCGCTCTACATGCGCCATCAATACGAGCAGGGGGCCGCTTCAAAGCGGGATCTCCTTCGTGTCGGCGCCTGGGTGCTCCAATACACACTCGGGATCGTCGACGCCGAGAAGGTCGCCGCCCAGGCGATTTCCGTCCTTCGCGGCACCTCCGAGATCGCGATGAAGGCGCGTTGCGACGACTGGTTTCAGAGCCACGTGCGCCCTCACGTGAGCGACGAGGCACGCCGCGTCGTCCGTCGCCACGAAGCAGTCGGCGATGTCCTTGTGCTGGCGACTGGCGGCACCCTCTACGGCGCGCTTCCGGTGGCGCGCCATTTCCAGATTCCCCACGTCGTCGCAAGCCTCCTCGACGTCGACGAACGCGGCATTTTTACCGGAAATTTCGTCGCGCCGCTCGCCTACAGCCACGGGAAGGTCACCCGCGTGCGTGCCCTCGCCGCGCGCCTCGGACACCGGCTCGAAGATGCTGCATTTTACAGCGACTCTATCACCGATCTCCCGCTGCTCGAGGCGGTGGGGGAGCCCTATTGCGTCAATCCGGACGTCCGTCTCGCGCGCCTTGCGAAGAAGCGCGGCTGGCCGATCCTCGCCTGGTAACCCCGTTCGTTGGAGCTCCAATGATTGCATCTTCTCCGTTTTCCGCCGGCTGGCGCGGCGAACTCCCCCGGATCGTGATCGACGAGATCGTTACGCGCGCCCTCGCCGAAGACCTTGCAGGGGGCGACGTCACGACGGAAGCCTGCATCGATGCCGACGCGACGAGCGTCGCGCTGGCGGTCGCCCGAAAAGAGCTTGTTGTCGCCGGCCTCGTCGTCGCGGAGCGTGCCTTTCACCTCGTCGATCCGGGCCTCCACGTCGAGCTGCTTGCCGCCGATGGCGCCCTCGCCCCGGCGGGGACGGCGCTCCTTCGCGCCACGGGGAGCAGTCGCTCGTTGCTCATGGCCGAGCGGGTGGCTCTCAATTTTATGCAGCGAATGAGCGGTGTTGCGACGCTTACTCGGCGCTACGTCTCGGCGATCACCGCCGGCGCGGCAACGCGTGTCACCGATACGCGGAAGACGACCCCAGGCCTCCGGGCCTTCGAACGCTACGCGGTCCGCTGTGGCGGCGGGAAGAACCATCGCGACAACCTCGGGTCGGCGATTCTCATCAAGGACAACCACATTGCCGCCTGCGGTGGAGTCGCGAACGCCATCGCGCGCGCAAAGGCCCGATCGCCGCACACCAGCAAAATTGAATGTGAGGTCGATACGCTCGCTCAATTGGCCATTGCTCTCGACGCAGGCGCCGACATCGTCCTCCTCGACAACATGAATGATGCCGTCGTCGCCGAAGCGATCGCCATCAATCGAGCCCATGCGCGCCCCGCGATCTTGGAGGCGTCGGGCGGGATTACCCTGGAGCGCATTGCCGCCCTCTCCGCCCTCGGCATCGACGCGATCAGCGTCGGCGCGCTCACTCACAGCGCCGTCGCCGTCGACATCGGTCTCGATTTCGACCCGGCATGAGCGCGCCGATCGATGCCGAACGCGCAGGCCCCAGTCGCGACTTGGCTCAGGAATTTGTAAGTGTATTCGAGGGTTTGGCTGCTTCTGTTGTCCACGTCCCGACGACCACATCGACGAACGACTTGGCAAAAGAGGCGGCGCGGGCGGGATGCGTGCATGGTGCACTATTTCTTGCCGATGCCCAGACGGCCGGTCGTGGTCGTCAAGGGCGCGCCTGGTCGTCGCCAAGCGGGGAGAACCTGCTCCTCTCCGTCGTGTACCGTTCGCCGCTCCTGCGTCGGTTTCCCGCGCGTCGCCCCCTCGTGCCGCTTGCGACCGGTCTCGCCGTCGCCCACACGATCGCCGACGTGCTCCCCGCGCCGGCGCGTGCCGCCGTCAAATGGCCGAATGATGTTCTCGTGTTTGCCGGGGAAACTCGAAAGAAAATAGCCGGAATTCTCGTAGAAGTCGTTGGTGATGCGCTTGTCGTCGGAATTGGAATTAACGTCTCAACGACCGACTTCCCGGAAGAAATTACCACCGTCGCAACCAGCATTGCGGCAGTCCGCGGCGACCACGCCATCGGTCGCCGTCAGGTTGTCCAGGCG
>JAAFHJ010000151.1 GCA_013298325.1 Myxococcales bacterium
TTTCCGCGCGTCTGGAGATTGGGATTTTGGAGGAGAGAGAGGGGGATGGAGGGTGGGAGAGGGTGGATTTGGGGGGAGAAGCGGGATTTCGGAGGGCGAGAGGTAGGATTGAGGTGGAGGGGGAGCAAATCTTGGTGCATTATGCATACAAATGGGCTCGTTTGGCGATTCCCAAATGAGCCCAAGTGACCGATCTTGTTTCTCAAAATCCAGCTATCAGGTAGATCTGTCTGTCTGGTTGCGCTCACGTTCCTACACGCGCGTCCTCCGTGGCGACGACGAACTCCCTTCAACGGGCGCGGGCCGACCCGCCCACAGCGAGAATCGGCTGCTCTTCCGCACCGGGCGCGGACGCGCCGCTTAGGCAGTCGGAGCCGCCCGCTCTTTCCGGACGTCTGGCGGCCCCATCCTTAGGTTTGTTTCCAACAATTGCTGGTAGCCTGTGCGAGCCGCATGGTCGCCGTTGCTCGTCCGCTCGCCCCTTCGAACGATAGTCGCTCCGCCCCGACGCGCGGTGGGCGGGCGCATCTCGACGCCCCCCTCGACACCGACGTCGCCTTGGAAACGCCCGAGCATGTTGTCTTCCGCTACCGAGTCGCGGGACCGGCCCTCCGCACCGCCGCCCACCTGATCGACCTGCTCCTGCTCCTGACGGCGTCGTTTTTGTTCGGATTGATTCTCGTCGGCATCGCACTCCTTCTCGGGATTGCCCACGAGGACTCCGAGCTCGCAAAAGCATTGATTGGCGTCGGGCTTGTCTTCCTTTTCGCGGTTCAGTGGCTCTACTTTGCGATCTGTGAGAGCTGGAAAGGGACGACGCCGGGAAAGTCGGTCCTCGGCCTGCGTGTGGTCACAAAAGAGGGGCGCCCGATCGGCTTCGGCGCTGCAGCGCTGCGGAATTTGCTGCGTGCCGTCGACATGTTCCCCGGGGTCTTCGTCGTCGGTCTCTATTTGCCGGCCTTCGTTACGATGGCGCTCACCGGCCGTTTTCAAAGGCTCGGAGATCTTCTCGCAGGCACGATGGTGGTCGTCCCCGAGCGCACGACAAATGTCCAACCGCTCCGCCTTCATCCGGCGATTCAGCCCGGCGAGCGCGCGGCACTCCCCGAGCAGATCCGCCTTTCGCCGGAAGAACTGAGGGCCCTTGAGCTCTTTCTTCGTCGGCGGGGCCGCCTCGGCGTCGCCCGCGAACAGGAGTTGGCGCGGGTGCTCACACCGGTGTTTGCGGCCCGGTTCCACGTTTCACAGGTCGTCGATCCGGTACGCTTTCTTTCCGTCATCTACGACATCGCGAGCCGGGCGGGTCGCGACGAAGCGCCTGCCCGCGAATTGGCTGGGGGCGGCGTCGCGAGGGACGGCGGGCCCACTTCACCAGGGGCCCGTCCGTTCGCGACCGCCAGCGAATTGGCTGGGGGCGGCGTCGCGAGGGACGGCGGGCCCACTTCACCAGGGGCCCGTCCGTTCGCGACCGCCAGCGAATTGGCTGGGGGCGGCGTCGCGAGAGACGGCGGGCCCACTTCACCAGGGGCCCTGTCATGAGCGACCTTTCACGGCCCCGCGGCCTGTCGGCGATTTCCGAGCAGGCGTTTTCCGCAAATCGGGAGGCCGATTGGCGCGCGCTGGAGGAGCTCCTCTTCAAGCCGTTCTCGACCTGGGACGTCGACGCGATGGCGCGCCTCTCCCCCCTTTACCGGGACGTCTCGTCGGATCTCTCCCGCGCGACCACCGCCGGCTACTCGGGCCAGCTCGTCGCCTACCTGGAGTCGCTCACGGCGCGGGCCCACGCCGCCATGTACGCGCGAAAGTCGATTCGCGGGCGCCGAAGTTGGGGGGAGTGGTTCGCCCTTTTTCCGCGGGCGATTCGTACCCACAAATGGGCGATGACGATCGCATTTGCGCTCTTTTTCGTGCCGTTCGCGATCGGACTTTTTGGATCCCTCCACGACAGCGAGTTTGCCATTCGCGTCGCCCCCCGCGAGATGCTCGACAACCTGACGGAGGCCTACACGGAAGGCTTCTCCAAGGGGCGGGCGACCGGCGAAGGGATCGCGATGGCGGGCTATTACGTCAACAATAACGTCGGCATTGCGCTTCGCTGCTTCGCGCTCGGGATGGTTTTCGGCCTCGGGAGCGCCCTCTACCTCGTCTACAACGGGCTCGCGACGGGTGCGATCATGGGCTACGTCGCGGCGAAGGGCGCCGGCGGAAATATTCTAACGTTTGTCCTCGGTCACAGCTCCTTTGAGTTGGGCGCCATCATCATCGCCGGTGGCGCCGGCTTGGTCATGGGATGGTCCTTTGTTTCGCCGAAAGGGAAATCGCGGGCGGCCGCCCTCCGCGCTGTCGCCCCCGACCTCGTCGTCCTCATCGTTGGCGCCGCCGTCATGCTGTTCTGCGCCGCGGCGATCGAAGCGTTCTGGTCGGCTTCGGCGGTCCCCGACACCGTCAAGCGGGTCGTTGGCGGCGCATTCTTTCTGGCGCTCGTCGTTTACGTCGTCTTTGGCGGCCGCCGCCAAGCGCCGGCCGGCCCCTCATCACGCGGGACCGGCCTACCATGAACATGCAGCATGCACGCATCGTCCTGCGTCCCCGCGGCGTGCTCGATGCTTTTGATCTCTCCGTGCGGCTTCTCCGCACCGAGTACCGGACCTTCGGCCCTCTTGCGCTTGTGGTGCTTGGGCCGGCGGTCGCGTTGGTGCTCGTCGGCGGGGCATTTGGCTTCGGAACAGAGACGGCGCTTGCCCTGTTCGCGCTCCTTCCGGTGATCGAGCTCCCGTTCACGGTCGCTGCGTCCAAGCTGGTTTTTCAGCCGAAGGTCACGGTCGCCGTCGTCCTCCGCGAGAGCATCCGCACGCTCCCTGGGCTCCTCGCCCTCCGCCTATTTGAGCTCGTGCTGCTTGCCCTCGGTACGGGCGCCGCCGGTCTCCCGGCGCTCTTTGCGGCGCTCGCCACCTTCTTCCTCGGCGAAACCTTCGTTCTCGAGCGGAGCGGGCTCGTTTCGGCCGCGAAGCGCTCCCGAGCGCTCGGGTTTGCCGGGCTCTCTGAAGCGTTCGCCGGCCTCTTGGTCTTCGCGATCGTGCGCGTCTCCGCCTTCTGTTTCGGCGATGTCGGCGGTCGGGCGATCGCCCACGACGTGTTCGGGTTCCGCGCACCAATTTCCGTGTTTGAAGGCGGCCCGTTCACGTCAGCATTGCTCTTCTCTCTGGCGATTGTTCCTGTGCTCGCCGTCACCCGTTTCGTCCTCTACCTGGCGGTGCGGACGACCCTCGAAGGCTGGGACATTCAAACGCGCTTCGTGGCGATCGCCGCAGAACACGCTGCATTTGCAGACGATATTCCGATCCCTGCCACGGGAACTCCTCCGGTGCTCCGATGAAACGCCCCTTCCTCGCACCCGTTCTCCGGCCGCTTCTCGGACCGCTCGCCCTCGTTGCAGTCCTTGGCACCGCCTCACACTCTTTCGCGGAAACTCCCGAGGAGAGCGCCGCTTTTGCGGAGGCGGCAGCCCCCTTTTGCAGCAACCCGCCGAAGCCGCTCAAAGACGATCAGCGAAGCCTCTGTGGGTACGCTTCACACCTACCGAACTGCGCCGCCTTTCAGGAAGCCTGCAAACAGCCGGTCGCCGCGCCGCCCGACCTGTCCTGGCTCGCCCCCCTCGCGATCGTCGCCCGCTTCGTGCTCTACGCCCTCGCTGGCGTCCTGGTCATCGGTGTATTTTACATCATTTTCGTCGCCATCCGAAAGGTGATCAACGACCGAACCCCCAGCGAAACGCCTGCGAAATCCGGGGTAAAGGTCGTTCCGCTCGTGGAGGATGCAGCGGCCCCCGCTCCGCTTCCCACCGATGGCGGAGCGGCGCTGCTCGCCCGCGCCGATGCGCTCCTCGCCCGCGGAGAGCCGGCGCTCGCCCTTTCCCATTACCTGGCCGCGTCGCTCCGATCCCTCGATGAAAAGGGCTTTCTGCGTATCGCCCGCTCGCAAACAAACGGCGAATACCTCCGTGCGATCCGCGATTCCGAGTTCCGTGGGGCGGTCGCTCCGATCGTCCGCGCCGTCGACCGAGCCGAGTTTGGAAGCGTCGCGGCGAGCGCCGAAGAGGTCGCTGCGTTCGGCGCGGCAGCACGCGCGCTCGTGATGAGCCCGCGCCGCGCTGTGGCCGCCCCTTCCCCGTTCGCAGCAGCCCTCCCAGTGGCGGCGCTCGCCCTGGTGCTTCTCGGCTGCGGTGGCGAGAACAAGAAGCACGGGAGCCCGTCGGGATCTGAGTACTTTCAATCTCTTACAAGTCGCCAAGGGCTCACGGTCACGCCGCTCACCCACCCGCTGGCCACCCTCCCCGACCCGCGTTCCAAGGACGCGGTCGCCGTCATGCTCAACGCCGACGAGACGCCCCTCGACGATGAGACCGATCACGCGTTGACCGCGTGGGTCGCGAACGGCGGGCACCTTCTTCTGAGCGGCCACTCGAGTTCGTGGCCAAAAGAGCTCGCAAAGGCGATGGCGGCGTCGAAGACATCGGCGCTCGAAGTGGCCGCGGAAGCGCTCGCAAAGACGGTCGCGAAGAAAATCCCCCCGCCGAAGACGAGCGAAGTTCCCCCGCCCGACGCGCTCCTCCTCGATGGACGCGACGTACGCCTCGCGACCGGCATCGCCGACGACGAAGAGGAGTACGCCGAAGAAGACGCCGACGAGGACGAGTCGGCCCTAGAGAGCCGAGAACCTGCGGAGGAAGCGCCGCGAATTCGAGGTTTTACCGCATACAGCTACAGCAGCGATCGCCCCGGGATGCCGCTCGTTCGCCGCGGCGACGGAAAGACCGCCGCATCGCTCGTTTCCGTCGGCACCGGCACCGTCGTCACCTTGGACGAGGCCGATCTCTTCACGAACGCCGCACTCGCCTATCCGCGCAACCCGACGATCGCCCTGACCTTGCTCCGGGTCGCCGCCGGCAAGGGGACACCATCGGTCGCTGCCGACGGCATCGTTCGTTACTCCACCTACCGGACCATCGAACGCGCCCGCCGCCACGACGGCCGCCAGGGGGCCTCCGATCCGCTTTCTGCCCTCCTGGCCGCCGGCCTGCGGCTGCCGCTGATCCACGCGGCGATCTTCGCGGCGATCCTCTTCTTCGCCTACGGGCGGCGCATGGGGCGTGCCGAGCCGGACCGCCTCGACTCGCGACGGGCGTTCGCCGAACACGTCGAAGCGAACGGGCTGCTCTGGGCGAAGCGGAAGTTCGGCCCCCTCGCCCTCGCGACGTGGGCCCGCTTTGCCGAGGAACGGCTGCGCGCACGCATGCCGAAGAGCGCGACCGATCCTGCCCACTACCTTGCGCTCGAAACCGGTCAAGACCCAACATTTATTACAGAAATCTGGAAGCGCGCGACCGAGCAATCGCCTACGGAGCGCGCGCGCGGCGACGAAATCGCGATCCTGAAGACCTTGGCGCCCCTCCTCGACCGCCTCGACAGCGCCCCGCGACGCACGCTCTCCTGAACGTTCGCCGATTCCCCGCCTCCCCCCTTACTCCCCTTCGTGAGCCTTTTGCCGACTATGGATAGCCAAGCTTTCGCAACTGTTTTTGAGCGCATGAAGAGCCAGATTGCGTCGGTCGTCGTCGGTCAGGAGGACCTCGTCGAAGGGCTCCTGGTGGCGACCGTTGCGCGCGGACACGTCCTGCTGGAAGGGGCGCCAGGTCTTGGAAAAACGCTGCTCGCGCGGGCGTTTGCCCTCACGACGGGGACGACGTTCAAGCGCATTCAGTTCACCCCCGACTTGATGCCTTCAGACATCACTGGGTCGTCGATTTTCGATCGCGACAAAGGGGCTTTCAGCTTCGTTCCGGGGCCGATCTTCGCGCAGATCGTGCTCGCCGATGAAATCAATCGCGCCCCCGCAAAGACGCAGTCGGCGCTCCTGGAGGCGATGGCCGACGGGTCGGTCTCCGCCGATGGCGTTTCGCGAAAGCTCCCGGCGCCGTTCCTCGTCGTAGCGACCCAGAACCCGATCGAGTCCCAGGGGACATACCCGCTTCCTGAAGCCCAACTCGACCGTTTTCTTGTAAAATTGCTGGTCGAAAATCCGACGCGTGACGTCGAAGCGCGCATTGTTCGCGCCCACGCCGACGGCTTTGATCCGACGAACCTGAACCACATCACCCCGGTCGTCGATGCGTCGACACTCGTCGAAATGAGCCACGTCGCCGAGCAGGTCCGCGTCGACGACGCTGTCGTCGGCTACATGGTCGACCTCGTTCGGCGGACCCGCGACGACCGCACCATCGAGCTCGGCGCAAGCCCCCGTGCGTCGATCGCGCTGCTCCGGTCGGCCCGCGTGGTCGCCGCCGCCGAGGGGCGCGATTTCGTGACGCCGGACGACGTGAAGCGGCAAGCAAAGGCGATCCTCCGCCACCGCGTCATGCTGCATCCAGACGCAGAACTGCAGGGAATTCGGGCAGACAACCGCATCGACGAGATCCTTCGAACGGCGCCGGTGCCGCGCGTCGCATGATTCCGACTCCGCGCCTTGCCGGCTTTGCGTTCCTGGGCGTCCTTGTCGCCCTTGCGGCGAGCTTTTTCCCCGAGTTGGAGAAGGTGCTCTGGGCCCTCGACGCCTTCTTCGTGGTGCTTGTCGCCATTGATGTGCTCCTCGCCCGCGGGACGCGGCTTGAGGCGGAGCGTGCGGTTCCGAAAATCCTGAGCGTCGGCCGCGCGAATACGATCACGTTGACGATTCGCAACCGGAGCGCTCGCCCCCTCGATGCCGCGATCGTCGACGACCCGCTGACCGACGCCGCGATCGACACCGCGCTCCCGATGCGAACCCGCCTCCCGGCGCGGGCGACGGTGCAAATCACCTACGAGGTGACGCCGAAGCGCCGCGGCGAGCGCACCTTCGGGGCGGTCACGATCCGGTACCCGTCGATCCTTGGGCTCGTCGCGCGCCAAGAGTCGATTCTTCTTCCCGAAACGGTCGAAGTCTACCCGGACGTCCACACCGCGCGCGGCCTGGAACTCCTCCGTCGCCAAGGGCGCGAAGACGCCAAAATGGGCTCGCTCCGCGTCCGCGGCGGTGACACCGAATTCGAGCGCCTCCGCCCCTACCAAATCGGCGATGAAATCCGACACATCGACTGGCGCGCCACCGCCCGCAAAGACGATCTCGTCGTCCGCCAGTTCCAGGCGGAGTCGAATCAGAACGTCCTCTTCCTCCTCGACGCTGGCCGAGGCATGTGCGGCGAATCGGAGTCGGTCAGCTTCCTCGATCATGCGTTGAATGCAACGCTATTGACGTCCGATGTTGCACTGAGAGGCGGCGATCGCGCAGGACTTTTGGTCTTTGATGCCTCGCCAAAAACCTTTCTTCGGCCGGGGGCCGGTCTCTCGACGGGGCGCAAGATTACGCAGCTTGCCGCCTCCGTGGAGCCCTCGATGGAGGCGACCGACTACGCGCAAGCGACGGCGTTCGCGAAGGCGAATGTCAAAGGGCGTTCCCTCTTCATTGTGCTGACAAATTTGCTCGAACCGCGAGGCGCCCGCGAGCTCGCCGCCGCCCTCAAAGGGCTCTTGCCGAACCACCTTCCGCTCTGCGTGCTCCTCCGCGACACCGAGGTCGAGGGGCTCCTTCAGACGCCGCTTGGTGGGCGCCAGACCGAGGGGGCCTACGTGCGCGCCGCCGCCGCCGAGCACCTGCTGTGGCGCGAGAAGATCCTTCGGGACCTTCGGCGGAGCGGGGTGCTCGTCCTCGACTGCGCGCCGAAGGATCTCACCCCAAGTCTCGTGAAACGGTTCCTCGAAGTGAAGGCGCGAAGGCTCCTTTAAGACGCAAAAAAGCCCGGTTTCCCGGGCTTTTTCGTCGGTCACGTCCGCGGAAGAATCACTTCTTCTTGGCGGCGGCGAGCAGGTCGCCGAAGGTGCCGAACTTCGCTTCCCGCTTTACCTGGGCCCGGTAGGCCTGGAAGGCGGTGCGCTCGTTCTCTTCGTGAAGCGCGCGGATTGAGAGCTTCACTTCGCCGCGGCGCGGATCGATCTCGAGGACCTTCGCGTCGAGCTCACGGCCCGGCGGGAACTCCTTGCGGAGGTCGGTGCCACGCGTGGTGTTCGTGCCGCCGGCGGGGATGAACCCACGGGCGCTACGGCCGGTGACGCCCTTGATGCGCACCTGGAGGCCGACCGCTTCCGCGCTGAGGACGACGACCTTGAGGACCTTGTCCTTCTGGACGCGCTGGGGGACTTCATCAGCGAATTCACCGGTGAGCGCCGGGTGGAGGCCGATCTTGCGGGTGCCGGCGTCGAGGCTGGAGACGACCACATCGATGGAGTCGCCTTCGTTGACGACATCCTTCGGGTGCTCGATCCGCTTCGAGGAGAGGTCGCCGGTGTGGACGAGACCGTCAACGCCCGACTCGAGCTCCACGAAAGCGCCAAACGGCTGCAAACGCACGATTTTTCCGGTGTGCTTCGTGCCGACGGCGTACTTCGCCGCGACGTGGGCCCACGGGTCTTCGATGGTCGCCTTGCGGGAAAGCCAGAGCTTCCCCTTCTCGTCGATGCGGAGGAGCTTGACCTTCGTCGCCTCGCCGACCTTGAAGACGTCGTGGGGGCCGTCGGCGCGGTTGTGGCTCATTTCGCTAAGCGGAACGAGACCTTCCACGCCGCCGAGATCGACGAAGGCGCCGAAGCTGACGACCGTGCGGACCGCCCCTTCGATGACCGAACCGACCTCGAGCTTGGCGAGGGCCGCTTCGCGGTTTGCCTTCGCGTCGACTTCGAGCTGGCTGCGGCGGCTGAGGACGACGTCGCGACCGCGCTTGCCGTACTGGGTCACCGTGAACGAGAGGCGCTGGCCGACGAAGCGGGAAAGATCGGCGCCGAGGCGGAGATCCATGTGGCTCGCCGGCGTGAAGGCGCGGAGGCCGTCGACGTCGACTTCGACGCCACCCTTGATGACGCCAGTGACGATGCCCTGGATGAGGGTGCCGTCTTTGGCCGCCTGGGCGACGCCCGGCTTCGCCTTCGAGAGGCGGTGGGGGTGGTGGGTGAGGACGACGAGTCCGCCACGCGCGCCGTCGTTGTGAACGACGCCGACAAACTGGGCGCCCGGCTCAAGAATGACGCGCGGGAGCTGGGGCGGCGGCGCCTTCTCGGCCTTCGCTTCGGCGGCAGGTGCATTCTGCACCGATTCCGCAGAGGCTTCTGCAGCAACCGCTTCGGCGGGGGCTGCTTCGGCGGAGGCTTCGGCGACGGGCGCTTC
>JAAFHJ010000152.1 GCA_013298325.1 Myxococcales bacterium
CAATAGCTGCAACCACAAATCGTACCGCACGCACGCCTACACTGGTTCCCGTGAGGGGCGAAAACGGCTACGTTGTCCCCTCCCATAAGCACGACCGTCACGCCGCCTTTGCGGTACTCGGTCGATCCTGGGGGTGCCCGCAGCAGGCGCTGCGCCCCCCGAAACCTTTCATCCATCCGCAGGAGGCCCCCGTGACCGCTGACAAGGACGCCAAGGCCGACGCAAGCAAGACCGACAAGCGCAAACAGAGTCTCTACTTCCCGGAGTCGATGCTGACCGAGATCAAGGAAGAGGCGGCTCGCCTCGACCGGTCGCTCTCCTGGGTCGTGCAGCGCGCGTGGAAAATTGCCCGCGCGGAGATCAAGAAGTTGCCGAGCGTCAACGACGTCGACGGTGAGGACGACGACGAAGGCTGAGCCCCTCTATGGACGCGCGATTCAGCTTCTTGCCGCCGCCCGTGGAGACGATCCAGGGGCGGCGTGAACATTTCGTTCACGGCGTGGACGGGACGCGTCTTTTTGTAGAGACGGCACCGATCCTCGAAGGACCGGTCGACCGCGTCGCGGCCGCACCGCCGACGACGACCGACGCGCGCCTGTACTTTTGCGACGGAATCGCCTGCGACGGATTTATCTGGAAATACGCCTGGGGAGCGCTGGGCCATCTCGGCCCGGTGACCCACTTCCACTACCGTGGTCACGGCCGGAGCGGCGCCCCCCGCGATGCGAATCGTATCGGCATCGACGCCCACGCCGACGATCTCGCCTTCGTCCGGCGCAGCGACAGCGCCGACGGCACCCTCGGTCCGGCGGTCCTCCTCGGCCACTCGATGGGGACGCAAGTCTGCCTGGAGCACTGGCACCGCCACCGCGAAAACGTGAAGGCGATGGTGCTCCTGTGCGGAAGCTATGGGAAGGTCACGTCGACGTTCCGTGGCACGCCGATCCTCGATTGGCTCCTCCCGAAAATGCTCCCCTTCGTCGAGCAGCATTCCGCAATGGTGCGTGCGCTCTGGTCACGACTGCCGGCCGATCTTGCCCTGAAAGCCGGATTGAAGGCGGGCGAGATCGACCCTGCGCGCATGAACCCGGAAGACCTGCGCCCCTACCTGGAGCATATGGTCCACGTCGACCTGCCGATGTTCCTTCGGATGCTCCGCGGCGCCGGCGAACATAGCGCAGAGACTTGGCTTTCGGAGATTGACGTCCCGGTCCTCGTCGTCGCTGGCGAGAAGGATACGTTCACGCCGGCCTCGCTCTCGACGTTCATGGCGGAGACGATTCCGAAAGCGGAACTGCTTGTCGTCGAGGGGGGAACCCACGCAGCCCCGATCGAAGCGCACGAGCGGATCAATGCGCGAATCGCCGAATTTTTGACGCGGGCACTTCGCAAGACATCGTGAGGATTCGCCGCTTTTTCGTCGCCCCAGTCCTCTTGTCCGCCGCGCTTGGCGCCTGCGGGCGCGGGGACACGCCGAGCCACGCGCCGCCAGCGGCAAGCACGTCGCCAGCGAACTCCGACGGTGGCAGCGCGCCGCTTCCGACGGCCTCTGCGGCGAGCGCGCCGTCTTCTCCTTCCAGTGGGGCAGATCGGTCGCCCCCGGCGCGAACCGTGGCGACCGGGACGCCGACGGCAGCGAAGGCGATCGGGCATACGTCGCTCGTCTTCAAAGTGCACCTGAAGACCGAAGGCGGCCGCGAAGAGAACGTCGTCTTCAAGGCGCGCTTCAAAAAGGGGCCCGACCGTTTTCGAGGGGAAATCGCCGCGTTCCGACTCGGCGAAGCGCTCGGGATCGGCGATCGCCTCCCGGTCGCTGCGCCGGTCGCCTTTCCGGCGAGTGCGTTTCGGACGCTCCTCAGCGGTGACTCGGCGACCGCCTACGACGAAGGGGCGATCGTCGACGGCTCCGCGCGGGGCCCCCTCGTGCATGGCGCGAGCCTCGGATGGATCAAGGGGCTCTCGTTCTATCCGCTCGAGAAGAAAACGCTTCGAAATCGAGCACTTGCCGATTTAAAACACGGCGCACCCTCCTATGTGGCGCGCCCGCCGCAGCCGGGGCCGGTCGCCCCGGACGAAGCGAGTCTTCTCGCCGCCCTCCCCGATGCCGAGGAGATCTCGACGCTGCTCGCGTTCGACTGGCTCACGGGAAACTTCGATCGCTGGAGCGGCGCGAACGTCGGCCGCGACGACCCGACGGGGCACCTGATCTACATCGACAACGACGGCGCCTTCCTCGACCCGATGCCGGCGGCCCCCCTCGCCCGCCAGTGGCAGCTCGTAGACGGCTGCGATCGCTATTCAAAACGGTTCGTTGCGTCGCTTCGGAGCCTCGACGCCGACGCGCTTCGTGGCGCCCTCGGGACCGGCCTCGCCGAGGAGCCGCTGCTAAAGGCGACGGTCCTCGCCGGCGTCCTCGACCGTCGCGCGAAGCTCCTCGCCTCCATTGACGCAAAGATCGCCAAATGGGGCGCCGAAGCGGTACTCGCCTACCCGTGATTCTTAGGTCGCTTGGCGACTAGTTCAATCGCGGCGGAGAGATACGAAACCAGTGCTTGGCGGTGCTTCCACACTCGAAGCACCGCGTCGTCACGAGACGAAGGATTTCCCCGGCGTGGGGGGCGACGACGTGCTCGACGAGGCGACCGTTGACAGCGTCGCAGGCGATGCAAGCGAGGCCGAGCGCCTGCGGCTCGACGACCGACGCCGAAACCACGACGAGGGGGCGCTCCGGCGCTCCGCCGACCTCGAGCTTCGCCAACGCGAGCCGGGCTTCGAGGTCCTTCTTTCGGGCCCGATCGTCTTCTCGCCGAACGGTTCGCGCGCGCTTGGTGGCCATCGAAAAACCTCGATTTTATGTTAATTTTGAACGATAACCACGTGATGGTCGTCACGAACCGCGATGCCGCCGTTCTCGCCGACGCAGCCCCAGCAGGTCGACCAGGAGAGATCGCGACGGCGCTCGGGGGCATACACCAGCGCGACCGGCGCGAAGTCGCCCACGAAGAGAAATGAGCTTGCGAGGCGGTACTTACCGCCGGGGAGCGGGTGGAGCACGACGACGAAGGATCCGCTCTTTCCGCGCCCAGTCGCGACGAGGTAGCGCGCCCCCAGTTCCGGACTCCACCAGAGCGGTTGTGTGGTGAACGAGAAACCGTCGGCAGGGCGCGGATCGACCTTGTCCTTTTCGGCGACTTTTCGCCCCTTGGAAATCACCGTCGTTGCGTCGCTGGGCTCAAAGAACTTGGTTTGATCGACCCCGATCCGCGCGAGCTCCGGGAAGCCGGCGAGGATCGTGGCGAGCGCCGGCGCATCGAGGGGCGCGCGCTCGTAGGCGGGGGCGTCTTCGATGGCTGGCTTGGCGGGGGCGTTGACCGGTCCGTGGCAGCAGCGAAAGGCGCGCTCGGTACGGTCGGTGCCCCCTTTTTTACCCGTCTTTTTGTCCTCTTCGGCGGGGGGCGCGGGAGCGCTCACGCGCGCGAAGGCGGCGCAGCGACTTCCTGTCTCCCCTTTCCCGCCGTCAGCGACCCACTCGGCTTCGACGCTCAGAGCGCGCGTTCCGGTGCTCGACACGCAGGCGGGCGGATCCTCGGCACACTTCGGATTCCACGTGTTGCCGGTCGCATAAAGCTGCCCGCCCGCCCCCGCGCACGCGTATTCCCACTCGGCCGCCGTGCAGAGGCGCCCTCCGGCGTCGGCGCAGGTCGTCTCGGCCTCTTCCCGCGTCGCCGCGCGGCGGACAGCGGCGCCGGGGTCGTTGGGGAACGGAAGCGCGTCGATGGCAAATGCCTGAAAAGACGCCGAATAGCGGAGCGGTTCGCCGGTCGGGTCGCGTCCGTCATCGCCGGGGAGGCTCCCGAGGGGGAATGTCCCCGCCGCCAGCGCAACCGTCGCACCTTTGGCGGTTGGCGACACACGGCGCGTGTCGGCCGGGTCCTTGGGGGGCTCCGTCGCGCCAGCCCCCGCGTCGACGCCGCCATCGGTCGCGACCGCATCGCTCCGTCGGCAGCCGGTCGTGACAACCGACGACGCCACAAGCGACGCGAGGAGGACGAGGAGCGGGCGACCAAGATGCACGCCGGCCGAATAGAGAATCGGTGCGTCGTGGGCCAAGTCTTGATCGCGTTTCAGCCGGGGAATTTAGGCACTTCAATAGGCGCGCTCGCCATCCGCCTTCGGCTCCCTGCAGTCGGCCCAGAGCCACGGATCGGGGGCGACAGCGGCAGGGTCTCCGAGGAAGTTGATCTGCGTCGTGAGGTCGAGGAGCGCGCTATCGAGGCAGCCACCGTAGCCACGCAGAAGGGCGTCGGTGCGTGGTGCGAGTGCCCCTCGCAGGGCGGCGGCATCGGCGTGGGCGGTAGCATCGGCTGGCGCGTATTTGGTGGAAGCATTCCGCGTCACCGCACGGGCAGCGATGAGCCGAACTCGCGCGTCGTGATGATAAAGAAGCTTTGAAATCGGATAGATAGCCTCGTCGTGGTCGCCGAGTTCCCGGAGGTGGATGAGCGGCTCTGCAGCGCCGCGGGCGATCAAGGCGGCATCGACCACTGCGGAGATGCGATGGGTCGGGAGCACCGCGTAAACGACGAGCCCGATCGCGGCGAGGTCGGCAAGGCGCCCGGCAAGCCATCGGTCGGTGAAGGGGACAGCATCCTCGACCGATCCCCGGGCGCGACGGCCGATCGCGGCGAGCGCGCCGAAGACGATGGCGATCCCGATGGCGCCGACAATGCGGAGGTCGGAAAGGCCGCTCGCGAGGAGATGGAGCCCCATGCGGGCGACGGCGAGCAGCCCGATCGCACCTGCAAGACCAAGAAATACGAGCGTGTGGACGACGATTCGCCGACGGATGTCCGTCGCCGTCGCCGCCAAGCGCGCGGGGCGGACGAGGAGGGCGACGACGCCAAGTACGAGGACCAGAACCACGACCAACCAGGTGACGCCGGCGTGCGCACGGAGCTGGGCCCCGACGCCGGGTGCGGCAGGCACCGAAGCGAGCGTCGCGACGTCGATGACGACGAACGCGGCAAAGAGGGCGGAGAGGGCCCGGAAGGTGTTCAAGGCGATGGCGACGTCGCCGTCAACGAGGGGGTCGGTCGGCGTCGCTTGGGGGGGACGTACCCGAGAAAAGCCGGTCGGCTTCGCAAGGTACGAGGCGGGGACCAGAAGGCAAAGCGCAAGGAAAATTCGCGCGAGCGCGTGTCCAGAGACGAGGCCGCCAAGCGCCTGAAAGATGCCGTGAAGCGCTTCGCCGACGTGGGGATTCGCGAGCGCGAAGAGCGGCAGAAAGACGGCGACCGCGAGCGCCGGCACAACGATCCGTAACGCTCCGCCCCCGGCGCCGACGCGCGGAATGAGTCGCGAAACCGCGCGAAAGAGTGCTTCGACGCGTGTCGGTAGCGCGGGGAGCGTCGCAAAAAGACCGTCGATCAGCGGCGCTGCAGCGAGAGGGGCACCACGAAGGGCGCGTGCGAACGCAAAGACGGCGACCGGCAGAAGCCCCCCCGCAAGGACCGACCCCGTGTATGCGACGCTTCCGGCGAGGGCGAGAACCGCGACGAGCGCGACGAGGGCTGCGCCCCCCACGCGGCGTCGCGACGCTGCGAGATAGCTCAAAAGTGCAGCCAAAACGCCCGTTCCGGCGACGGCGACCCCGCCCCCGTTGGCGCGGAAGAGGGTCGCATCGACAACGGCGACAAAGGCGAGAAGACCGACGAGCGCTAGGAGCGAAAGGGGCGTCGTGCGCGGCGCCACGCGGCGGAACATCTGCGCATCGGCGGGGCGCCAGACGCCTCGGTAGGGGGCGCTCGCGACGCCGCCCCCAGAACTTTCGCTGGCGGTCGCGAACGGACGGGCTGGTTCGGGGCCGGCGGAAGGTTCCGCGGGCGGCGTGAGGATCGGTTGCGGGTTTTCGGCGGGCGGGAGCGCTTCTTCCATCCCCCTATATTTGCACAGATATTTCCAGAATTTTCGCCGCTCACCGAGCCCTTGGAGCCGCTCACCAACGGTTTGCGACCGGAAGTCTCGGCGACCGATCGGCTCGCGCCGTCAGGCGGTGATCCCGAGGCGCCGACGGAGCTCGCGGGCCGTCTGGCGGGAGATCTCGACGGCGTCGCCGAGGTCGGTCACCGCACGGTAGCCGCCGGTCGCGAGCGCATCGAGGCGCTCGACGCGATCGAGATTGAGCAGCGCGCGCCGGTGGACGCGAAGCAGGTGGGGCAGCCGCTGTTCGAGCTCCGTAAGCGTGCGATCGGTAAGGACCTTCTTCCCCTTCGCGACGACGGTCACCAGCGACCCATCGAACAAACAATGTGTAATTTCCAGTGGATCGAGAAGAACCGCCCCGTCACGCGTCGGAAGGGCGAGACGGCTCGGCGGCGCTCCGCGATCCCCGACACGGGGCGCGACCGGCTGCTCCAGGTACTTGCGCGCGCGGTCGAGGGCGCGGGCGACACGCTCTTCGTCGGCCGGCTTGACCAAGTAGTCGACGGCGCCGACGTCGAAGGCATCGACGGCGTGCTCGGGATGGGCGGTCAAAAAGACGATGTACGGGCGCGGTTCGGCCATCAGGCGCGCGACCTCAAGACCATTTTTTCCTGGCATGGAGACGTCGAGAAATACGACGTCGTAGTCGTGCTCGGCGACCCGGGCGAGACATTCATCGGCGCCTGAAACGGCATCGACGAGTTCGACGTTTGGCGCCGCTAGGACCAGGCGCTCGGCCCGTTTGCGCGCCATCGCTTCGTCGTCGCAAACCAGTACACGAAGGGGCAAACTCATCGATATTCCTTTTCTTTGGTAAGCGAACGCAGGCCGTCAGAGGCTCCCCTTCGGGAGGGTGATGGTGGTGCGGGTTCGGCCGGGACCGTCGGCGGCGACAGAGTTCATTGCGACCGAGCCACGTCCGTCGGTCGCCGAGGCGACGCGCTTTCGAAGAATTTCGAGGCCATGTCCGCCTTGGCGCGGCCCCCGGAATTCTCCCGGATTTTCAATCGTCACAACCACGAAATTCCCATCATCGGTCAATGTGAAGGAGACGTCGCCTCGGTGGCCCGCGCCGGGGCCGTGCTTCATCGCATTTTCCGCCGCCGGGAGGAGCAGCATCGGCGGAACGCGGACGTCCGGAAGAACGGCGGGGACGTCCATGTGGAGACGGAACGCGTCTGGGTCCCGAATGCGATGAAGTTCGAACAAGTCACGGACGATGGCGACCTCCTTCGCGAGGGGCCAGCGCTCTTCCTGGATGCCGGCGAGCACCGCGCGAAGCATCTCCGAGAGTCGCAAGATCGCCTGTTCGGCGACGAGCCCATCTTCGCGACACCATTCAGCGATCGCGTTGAGAGTATTGAACAAAAAATGGGGGTCGAGATGATTGCGGAGTGCAAGCAATCGCGCCTCTTCCCGCTCCTGCGAGAGCCGCTCGGCGCGGGCACGCTCCCGGGAGAACCCTTCTTCAAGGTCGATGTCGCGGGCGAGGCCCCAGCCGCCGGCCCAATAGAGGCCCAGGCAGACGAGCAGCGACGGGCGCGTCGTCATGAACGTTGGCGGAATGCCAAGAAGGCGCGGAATGACCGAGCCGGCCGTCGCAATCACCGCCACGCCGACGGCGGCGTAGAGGCCAAGGCGCACGAAGCCGTCACGGACCTCCTCGGTCGCGGGGAAGAGGGAGCGCCAGGCGGCCGGCGCGGTGAGCAGGAAAAGAAGCACAAGTGCGACGCCGAGCGGAAGGCCGAGGGGATCTCCGGAATAGCGCTGTTGCAGGTACAATACAGGGACCGCGACGAGCACGACAGGAACGGCGCGGCGGGGCGCAGCGAGGGCACGGAGGGTCGCACGGAGCACGGCGCGAGCATTCCACAGCTTCCGCCGGAACGGGGGCACCGACCGGCGAACGGTCGCGAAGCGCCCATGAGCGGCGGACGGGCGCTTCGCGACGCTTCCAGCAATTTCGCTGGCTGGACCCCATCGAATTGGGCCCGCCGTCTCTCGCGACGCGAACGGACGGGCCCACAAAAACAAACAGCAATCCTTCCGAAGAAGAATTGCTGTTCCGACACACAGGGGACGCCGTCAGGGCTGGTGACGGTGGAGCGTGCGTACGGCGTCGATGATCCCTTCGAGCTGGGGAACACTCGCCTTTTCGAGGTTGTCCGCGAGGCCGATGCCCGGCACGAAGGCGCCGGCGAGGAGCTTCGGTGCCGCCCACAATTCGTAAAAGAGTTCGTCGACGGTGCGGCGAATGAGGTGCTCGCCAAAATTGGTGACCTCGGTCTCTTCATTCACGAAGAGGACTTTGTGGGTCTTCTTCACCGAAGCGACGATCGCCGGCCAGTCGTAGGGGTGAAGCGAGCGGAGGTCGATGACCTCGGTGTCGATCCCTTCTTTTGCAAGTTCTTCCGCGGCCTTGACGGCCATCGGGAGCGTGCGTCCGTAGGTGATGACCGACACGTGGGACCCGCGCCGGGCGACGCGCGCCTCGCCGATCGGGATGAAGAGGTCCTCGACGGCGGGCCACTGGGGCGTCCACTGGCTGCGGTCGCCGAGGGGGGCGTCGATCATCTTTGAGAGGAGACGGTCGTCATCGGGCTCGCCGGGGATCCGCTCGTCGGGGCCGTTCGCCTTCGCGCGGAGGAGGCCCTTCGGTGCAAGATACATGACCGGGTTCGGGTCGACGATCGCCGACAAAAGCAGCCCGTAGGCGTCGCGCGGGTTCGACGGGATCACGATCTTCCAACCGGGGATGTGGGTCGCCGTCGCGTCGAAGGAGTGCGAATGGTAGACGCTGCCGCGGATGCCAGCACCGACCGGCGTCATGCAGACCATCGGCATGTTGTAGGCGCCGTTCGAGCACCAGAGGGTGTTCCCGGCGAGCTTCAACAGGTCGATAGTATTGTAAATGTAGTCGCAGAACTGGATCTCGGCGACGGGGCGCTGCCCAGCCATCGCGAGGCCCATGGCGGTGCCGATGATGCCGCGCTCATCGAGGGGCGAGTTCCAGGCGGTCTTGAGCCCCTGGGTCGCGGTGAAGACGCCGCCGAGCGGCGGACCGACGTCCTCGCCGAAGATGTCGGTCACGCCGTGGCGCGTCTCTCCGACGTGAAGTGCGAGACGAATGGCTTGAACCAAGGTCGCCATGGTCAGCGATCTCCTTCAGATTTTGCGGCGGCGCGGGCGGCATCGCCCACGTGATCGGTGTCGGCGAAAATGTGATTCCAGATCGTCTCCAGATCGGAAGA
>JAAFHJ010000153.1 GCA_013298325.1 Myxococcales bacterium
CCAGCGAATTATTCTTTAAATGTGAGCGGTCGTTGCAGGGCCCGCCGAAACGCGAGAGTCGACGGCTCGGTATGGCGCACTGTGGCTCAGCACGACTCAGCAAAGAATCGGCGGGGGGGCGCTTCCGTTTCGCCGATGGTGACTTAGGGGAGAGGCCATGCATCTCATCGGCTTCATCGTCTTCGGGTTTTTCGTCGGCCTCATCGCCCGCGCCCTCCTCCCTGGCGATCAGAAGATGGGGTTCGTGAAAACGAGCCTGCTCGGCATCGGCGGTTCGTTTGTCGGCGGCTTCCTTGGGGACCTCCTCCGCGGCACTTCCGCCCACGGAGGGACCGCCGGCTGGATCGGGAGCGTCTTCGGTGCGGTCGTCCTCTTTTCCCTCGCGCGGTGGTTCGGAAAGAAGGGGAAGGACGATTGAAGCCGACACTAGAGACGGCGCGTCTTCGCCTCGTTCCGCTCGGTCCCGAGCATGTGGAACCGATGATCGCCATGCAGAGTGATCCGGAAACGATGCGCTTTCTCGGAGACGGAACGCCACAAACGCGCGCCATAGCGTGGCGGGCCGTCGCGGCTATGATTGGCCATTGGGAAATTCGCGGGTTCGGCCTTTGGGCCGTGGAAGACAAGGCGTCGGGCGCCTTCCTCGGTCGGATGGGGCTTTGGGAACCTGAAGGCTGGGAATGCCCTGAAATTTCCTATGCTTTAGCTACCGTCGCTCGCGGTCATGGCTACGCTTCTGAAGGGGCTCGTGCCGTACTTGCACAAGGGAATCGCCAGCTCGCCGCGCGACTTCACACCCAGAAGATGGGGCTCGCGAGCTTCATTCGTCGCGACAATGTCGCTTCGATTCGAGTCGCCACCGCGCTCGGCGCTTGCTTTGAGAAGACGATCGAACTTTTCGGCAGCACGGCCGACCTGTATCGCTATCCTCTCCCGCAGCCTGACGTCACAAGAGACGCATAAACGTCTTCGCGAAGGTAAACGTGTCACCTGGCCAGCGCGCGGAGACGTAGTTTCCGTCGCGCACGACGAAGGCAGGTCGGTCGTCATTCTCGCTATCTCGATGCATTCCATCGGTTTTGCGACGGAAGTCGCCGTCGCTGCGGGCGACATCCAGAAAATCGTTGGGGGAGGCGAGCGCGCGTCGGACCTCCGCCTCTACGCTCCGAAAGCCGGATCGTTCACCGGCCTCTTCTAGGTAGGTTCGGTAGTAGTTGCGGTCCCAAAATCGTGTGATGTTCGCGATTTGATTCGCAAGGTTCTCCTGCCGCCAGGTCAGCCCGGTCGTCTTGCGCCCGTACAGCACCGACCGGCCATCCTCGCGCTGTGCACGCGCCGCGACGACCACGCCGTGGCAGATCGCGCCAACTGGTTTCTCGGCGGCGAACATTCCTGCGACAAACGCTCGAAGTGCTTCGTCTTCGAGGTAGGGGCGGATTCCCGCTGACCGATGGCCACCCGGCAGGATGAGCCCATCCCATGCGTCGGCGGCCAGGTCCGTGAACGGGATCGGCGCGTGAAAATTCGGGCTCACCGCCATGGCGGAAAAGGCGGCTCGCGCGTCGGCATTTGCGCGCAGCAAGGCGCCAATAATCGTCGCTTTTTTCAAACCGGGTATTGCCCCCCATAGGTCGAGCCCTTCCCCGGTAAGCATCAGCAAATCCGGAGTCGCCTGGACGCCGCCCGCCGTCGCCACGAACACCTCGTGCCCCGCCCGAGTGAGGACACTCCACGGAATCGCCGCTTCGGTCGGGTCAAAATCAGTCGTCGCGAGTGCGAGGAGGATGCGCGCCATGTGCTGGCACATTCGCGCGCCGCTCCGCCGTTGGCAACGCGAAAGTCGTGCCATTTTACGCTGATGACCGTCGACCGATTTGTCCGATTTGCTCTTGAGCGTTTCCGCTTCATTGCCACGATGGTTGGCGGCTCGACGCTGGGGCGCTTTTTAAACCCCGTTCGACGGACGATGCGCGAAGCGCGAGCCAGAAGGAAAAAGTCGGAATGCTCGCCCAGCTCTCCCCGCAGGCGGTCACGCTCGTCGTGGTCGCCGCCATTTTTGTTTCGGTTCTGATCTCCGGGATTCACGTCATTCCCAACGACCGCATCGGCGTCGTCGAAAAACGTTGGAGTCCGCGAGGTTCCGTCGATGGAGGATTTCTCGCGCTTGCCGGAGAAGCAGGGTTTCTTCCGGAGGTGCTTCGTGGCGGTATCCACTTCCGATTTCCGCTTCAGTACCGGGTGATTAAGGCCCCGCTGGTGACGATTCCCCAGGGGAAAATTGGCTATGTCTTCGCCCGGGATGGAGCGTCTCTCGGGCCGATGCAAACGCTTGCATCGAACCGAGAAGCGCAGGATTTTCAGAACGCTCGCGAATTCCTCCGTGTGGGCGGTCAGAAAGGGCCCCAGCGCCTGGTCCTCCGCTCGGGCACCTACGCAATCAACTTGGCTCAGTTCGTCGTCCTCACCGAAGCGCAGAGCTTCTTCATTCCTCTTAATTCCGACGATGAGAGGACGTTTCGCAATATGTCGCAGACGATCTTCGACCGCCAGGGCTTCGACCCGATCGTCATCAAAGGCGGAGACGACCTTCTCGGCGTCGTGATCGTCCATGATGGGCCTTCGCTGCCGCAAGGTGAGATTATCGCACCGGTCGTGGGGGACGAGACTCAAGCGAGCTCTTTCCACAACAACTTTCAGGATCCCGAGGCGTTCCTTTCCGCCGGCGGACACCGCGGACGTCAATTGCAAGTGCTCGTAGAAGGGACCTACTTTATCAATCGACTCTTTGCGACCGTGGAGCCGATCGCGAAGACGGTGGTTGACGTCGGCTACGTCGGCGTCGTCGTCAGCTACGTCGGCAAGCGTGGACTCGACGTTTCCGGGAACGACTACAGCCATGGTGAACTCGTCGCCGCCGGCCACCGCGGCGTCCTCGCCGAGCCGCTCTTGCCCGGGAAATATGCGTTCAACACCTTCGCGGGGAAGGTCATCTTGGTGCCGACGACGAACTTCATCCTGAAGTGGAATCGAGCCCAGATCGGTGCCCACAAGCTCGACGAAAATCTTAGTGAAATCAGCCTGATCACCAAGGATGCTTTCGAGCCGAACCTCCCGCTCTCCGTCGTGGTCCACATCGACTACCGGCAGGCCCCGCTCGTCGTTCAGCGCTTTGGTGATGTGAAGAAGCTCGTTGAACAAACGCTCGATCCGATGATCGCTGCCTATTTCAAGAACGTTGGTCAAACGAGAACGCTGATCGAGCTCATTCACGACCGGAGCGCGATCCAGACCGATGCTACGGGAGAAATGCGCGATCGCTTTGGTCGCTACAATCTGGAGCTTGAGGAGGTCCTGATCGGGACGCCGGCCTCCGGAGCGGGGGACACTCACATCGAGCAAGTCCTCGAACAACTTCGCTCTCGCCAGATCGCAGCCGAGCAGATCGAGACGTATGCCCGCCAGGAGAAGGCATCGGTGAAGGAACGCGAACTCCGCGAAGCCGAGGCGCGGGCGCGCACCCAGGCAAGCCTTACCGCTTCGGAATTGTCCATTCAAATCGAATCAAACGCCGGAAAAGCGGCCTATGAAAAGAGCATCCAGGAGGCGCTCCGTATTCGAAAGCTCGCGGAAGCCGAGGCGGAACGGACGGCGCGTCTCGGTCTGGCGGAGGCACTCGCCATCGAAGAGCAGGTCCGCGCCTACGGCGGACCGCGCTTCCAGGTGACCCGCGAAGTCATGAAACAATTCGCCGAGGCGGTTGAAAAGGCGAAGATCGATGTCGTCCCGAAGATGGTCGTCGGGACGAACGGTACCGGCGGACTCATTGATAGCCTCCTCGCGATGACCCTCGGCGATAAGCTGATGGGCGGGGAAGGGGAGGCGCGGGCCCCCCGATCGGCGGAAGCGGAAGCGCTACGTGGAGAGTTGTTCCGCGCCCTCGGGACGAAACCGATGCCGGAAGTCCGCGCGGAAGTCCGCGGCGACGGGCCCGGCCTTGTCCAAGGCGCTGAGCGCCGGTGTGTCGCTGAGAAGATCGGCTGAGCGATTTGGGGACGCGTCCCCTCCGAAAGGGGGGGCGCGTTGCGCGTGCGGCGGCGAAACCGGCCGCTTCGCAGGCCGAATCTGTCCAAGTCGTACCTTTACGTAAGGGTATTTACCCCTGGTTTGCGCAACGGTTGCGCGTAGCTGCTGCATCGCGTCGGAATCCGCGAGAAAGGCACGTCGCAGGGTTGTATCTCGGCGTTCGCCTCCTCTATAAGGGCGCCGCGACAAAGGGCCGCACCGCGTCTTGGTACAGCCCCATCACCCGCCGCACACAACGATGCAGCTCTTCCCTCGCTCGCTGAACAAGCTCCCGCTGGTCGCCGCCGCTGTGCTGGGCCTCCTCGGTCCGGCCGTGGTCGGAGGCGTCTGGTACTACGTGACGCCGAAGAACTTCCAAGTCGGCTACGCGCCAACTCAACCGGTCCCGTACAGCCACAAGCTGCACGCGGGCCAGATGGGTATGGACTGCCGCTATTGCCACGCCAACGTCGAGAAATCGGCGCACGCGATGATTCCACCGACGCAGACCTGTATGGGCTGCCACTCGCTGGTAAAAACGGAAAGCGGGCGTCTTACGCCGGTCCGTGAATCGTGGGCCTCTGGCGAGCCGCTGGAATGGGTCAAGGTCCACAAGTTGCCGGACCACGCCTACTTTAACCACTCCGCGCACGTATCTGCCGGAGTTGGCTGCGTTTCTTGCCACGGCCGCATCGATCAGATGGAGGTTGTGCGCCAGGACAAGCCGCTGAGCATGGGGTGGTGCCTCGAGTGCCACCGCGACCCGAAGCCGAATCTTCGGCCGAAGGATCAGGTCACCAACATGGAGTGGCGCCCCGAAATGGCGAAAAACTGGACGCCCCCCGAAGTTCACCCCCCGCAGCACTGCTCTGGGTGCCACCGATGAGCCGCCGCAAACCCTACGAAATTACGAGCGCCTCCGAAGGCGCGCCGATCGCTTGGCGCACCCTCGGGGAAAAGAACGACCCCTCTTCCGTTCAGGACCGCGCGGTTCGCGAATTTGAAGAATCGCTGTCTGACGTCGATGTCGTCACGCCGCCGAAAAAGGCGAACGCGAACGACCCGAACGACGTCACCCGCGTCGGTCGCCGCGACTTCTTCCTCTTTGCCGGCGCCTCCGCCACGCTCGCCGCGTGCGCCCGACGCCCCGTTGAGAAGATTCTCCCCTACACGAAGGCGCCGGAGTACGCACTTCCCGGTCTTTCCTACCATTTCGCGACCGTTCGCGAACTGCGTGGCGAAGCGCTCGGCCTCCTCGTGGAAGCCCACGAAGGGCGTCCGACGAAGGTCGAGGGGAATCCCGATCACCCGACCAGCCTCGGTGCGACCGATGCGATGGCGCAGGCGCTCGTCTGGAACCTTTACGATCCTGATCGCTCCGCCACGCCGACGGCCGCGGGCAAAGAGATCACCTGGGAAGCCTTCGAGAAGGAATTCAAGGCGTTCGTTGCCAGCCTCCCGGCGAGCAATGGGGCCAAGCTTCGCATCCTCGCGGCGCCGTCGATTTCACCGACCTTCGTGCGTCTCCGGGACGCCGTGAAGGCGCGGCTCTCCGGCGTCCAGTTCCACACGTTCGCTTCGGTGAATGAGTCGAACGTCCGCCAGGGGACGAAGCTCGCCTTCGGCGAAGCGGCGAACCCGGTCTACGCCTACGACCAGGCGGCCGTCGTTCTCACCCTCGATGCCGACGTCTTCGACACGGAAGCGGGCGCAGTCCGCGCGGCGAAGCAGTTCGCCAAGCGGCGCCGCTGCGAGTCGCCGAACGACCCGATGAACCGGCTCTATGTCGTCGAGCCTTCGCTCACGGTCACCGGTTCTACGGCCGACCACCGCCTTCGTCTCCCGTCTTCCCAGGTCGAGGCCTACGCCATCGCGCTCGCGAAGGAGCTCGCCTCCAAGCACGCGATCGACCTCGGCCCGCTCGGCTCCCTCGATGCCAAGGTCGACGTTCCGGCGACCTGGATCGCCGCCCTCGCCAAGGATCTTGCGGCGAACAAGGGGAAGAGCGTGGTCGTCGCAGGCGCGCGCCAGCCGGCACGCGTTCACGCGCTCGTTCACGCCATCAACAAGGCCCTCCTGAACGACGGCTCGACGGTTAGCTACTACCCGGTCGCCGACAAGGATCAGGCCGACGATCAGGTTTCCGACCTCAAGGCCCTCACGAAGGATCTCGAGGCGGGCAAGGTCGAGCAGATCATCATCCTCGGTGGCGACCCGGTTCGTCAGGCTCCGAGCGACCTCAAGTTCGCAGAAGCGCTCAAAAAAGCGAAGACGGTCATCGCCGTCACCACCCACCAGAACGAGACCGCCAAGGCCTCTACCTGGCACGTGCCGCTCGCGCTTGAGCTCGAGACGTGGGGCGACCTCCGCAGCCAGACCGGCGTCCTCGCGATTCAACAGCCGCTCATCGCTCCGCTCCACGGCGCGAAGAGCGAGATCGAAATCCTTGCCGCCCTCGCGAACGAGACGGCCAAGGGCTACGACCTCGTCCGCACGACGCTCGTCAAGTCGGGAGGGTTCCTCGGGACCCTCGACAAGGCGTGGGCCGAGGCGCTCAAGAAGGGGGTCCTCTCGACGGTCGTTACCAAGGCGCTCGCCGCCGCTCCGAAGAGCGCGGAAATCGCTGCAGAACTTCAGAAGGCGAAGCGCGCGGACGCTCCGAGCGCCCAGAGCCTCGAAGTGACGTTCGCACCCGACTCGCGCCTCTTCGACGGGCGCAACGCGAACAACCCCTGGATGCTCGAGCTCCCGTGCCCGGTTTCCAAAATCTCCTGGGATAACGCCGCGTTCGTCTCGCCGACCACCGCGAAAGCGATCGGCGTTGAGAGCGGAGACGTCCTCCGGTTTACGAAGGACGGCGCCCAGCCGATCGACGTCGCCGTCTGGATCTTGCCGGGGCAGGGGGACAACACGATCGCGTTGACCCTCGGCTGGGGCTACCAAGAGATCGGTCGTTACGGCGACCGCCACGGGTTCCTCGTTGAGCCGCTCCGCACCAGCGACGCCTTCGGCTTCGCCACGGGCGTCAAGGTTCAGAAGCTCGGACCGGGCGAAATCGCCGGAATCGCCAATCGTTTTGCCGATCTCGGCAAGGCGAGCGAGGCGGGGCCGCTTGTCGGTCGCACCGGTCCCGTCGGTCCCTTCGACGTCGACACCAAGCGCTACCGCTTCGTTCAGACCCAGGAGCACGCCTCCATGGAAGGGCGCGCGATCGCCATCGACGCGACGCTCGCCGAGTACAAGGCGAACCCGAAATTCCCCCAGTTCCCCTACGAAGACAAGAAGGACGAGAAGCACTCACGACCCGGCACGCCGGACCCGAAGGTGCTCCCGCTCTGGAAGCCGGTCGATTACTCGAAGGGCTCCCCGACGAACCCGTCCGGCTTTAAGTGGGGCATGGCGATCGACATGAACGCCTGCACTGGCTGCAATGCTTGCGTCGTCGCCTGCCAAGCGGAGAACAACATCCCCGCCGTCGGCAAAGAGCAAGTCATGCGTGGCCGCGAAATGGCCTGGCTCCGCATCGACCGCTACTTCATCGGCATCGACGAAAACGATCCGAAGCTCGTCTTCCAGCCGGTCGCCTGCGTCCAATGCGAAGAGGCCCCCTGCGAAAACGTCTGTCCGGTCAACGCGACCGAACACTCGCCGGAAGGTCTCAACGACATCGCCTACAACCGTTGTATCGGTACGCGCTACTGCGCGAACAACTGCCCCTACAAGGTCCGCCGGTTCAATTACTTGAACTACAACGGCGTAGACGGGGAGATCCCCGAAGTTGAGCGCATGCAGAAGAACCCGAACGTGACGGTCCGCATGCGCGGCGTCATTGAGAAGTGTTCTTACTGCGTCCAGCGCATTCAAGAGGGGAAGATCTCCGCGAAGCGCGAAGGCCGCACCCTCAAGGACGGCGACATCAAGTCGGCCTGCATGCAAGCGTGCCCGACGGAAGCGATCGCTTTTGGCGACCTCAACGATCCGACGAGCCGCGTCGCTCGCCTCCGCGGAAACGACCGCGCCTACCGCCTTCTCGCGGAGATTGGCACGCATCCGCGTACCTCTCACCTCGGCAAAATCCGTAATCTCAATCCGGAGATGGGCTGATGAGTTCGCACAACCTCCCTATTAAGGAACTCGGCGAAGTTTCGCTCGTTGCCGAGGGGACGACATTCAAGTCGATCACCGAAACGGTCGCGGTCGTTACCGAGACGAAGGCTCCGCGTGGCTGGTGGATCGGCTTCCTAATCGCCGTCAACTTTACCGGAATCCTCGGCGCCGCCATCGGCTACCTGATCTGGACGGGCATCGGCGTTTGGGGAAACAATTCCCCCGTTTATTGGGCCTGGGATATCACCAACTTCGTTTGGTGGATCGGCATCGGCCATGCAGGAACGCTGATCTCGGCCGTCCTCTTCCTCTTCCGTCAGAAGTGGCGAACGGCCATCAATCGATTCGCGGAAGCGATGACGATCTTTGCGGTTATCTGCGCACTGATCTTCCCCGGCATTCACGTTGGGCGCATTTGGTACGCCTACTATATGCCGCCGCTCCCGAACTCGATGGCGCTCTGGCCGAACTTCAAGAGCCCGCTCCTTTGGGACGTCTTCGCAGTTTCGACCTACTTCACCGTGTCGCTCCTGTTCTGGTACGTCGGGCTCATCCCTGACCTCGCCACCTTCCGCGACCGGGCGAAGACGAAAGTCCGCCGCCTTGTCTACGGAGCCCTCGCCCTCGGTTGGCGCTCTTCAAACCGGCACTGGCAGCACTACGAGCGCGCCTATCTGCTCCTTGCGGGCCTCTCCACTCCGCTCGTGCTTTCTGTGCACTCGGTCGTTTCCTTCGACTTCGCGACCTCCGTCATCCCGGGTTGGCACACGACGATCTTCCCCCCCTACTTCGTCGCGGGCGCCATCTTCTCCGGATTCGCAATGGTAATGACGCTCATGCTCATCACCCGCGCGGTGTACGGCATGAAGAGCCTCGTGACCCAGAAGCACCTCGAGTTGATGAATAAGATCATCCTCTTGACCGGATCGCTCGTCGGCTACGCCTACGCGATGGAATTCTTC
The DNA here is from genome assembly GCA_013298325.1 of Myxococcales bacterium. Classification (GTDB taxonomy): domain Bacteria; phylum Myxococcota_A; class Polyangia; order Polyangiales; family Polyangiaceae; genus JAAFHJ01. Next base: position 9,132 of record JAAFHJ010000153.1, read on the forward strand.
ATCGCCTACTACTCGGGCAACGATTTCGAGCGGCACGTCTTCATCCACAACCGTGCGAGCGGGTCGTTCGCGTGGGCCTACTG